>NZ_JBHXFA010000215.1:0-8819 GCF_042724175.1 Streptomyces sp. NPDC127084 | reverse complement strand
CGCGGTCCGGCCGCGGGCCAAGGCACGGACGGTGCCGACCCGAGCGATGGAAGGATCCCGTCCCGTGCCTGATTCCCCTGCCACTTCCCGTCAGGCCGTCGCGCTTCTGCGCGACCTCGGCGCCGCGGAGATCGCCCATCCAGGCGGCACTCTCCTCGCGCACCTCCAGCGCGTGCAGGAGCAACTCGCCGCATGGGACGCCCGTCCCGCCCTCCAGCTCGCGGGCTTGTGCCATGCGTTCTACGGCACCGACGGCTTTCCCACCGCACTGCGGTCACCCGACCACCGCCCGGAACTGTCGGCGGTGATCGGCGCCGAGGCCGAAGGCATCGTGTACCTCTACGCCTCGTGCGACCGGGAGGCCACCTATCCGACACTCACGGACGCCAACGCCTCCTTCCGTGACCGCTTCACCGGCCAGGCCGGCATCATGGAGCCGCAGACGCGCCGCGACTTCGCGGAGTTGTCGGCCGCCAACGAACTCGACCTCGCCCGCATCGACCCCGCCTTCCGCGAGAAGTGGGGAGCTGAACTGCTCGCCCTGTTCACCCGCTTCCGCCCCCTGCTGAGCCAACCAGCCTGGACGGCGTGCCGCACCGTGCTCGTCTCGGATCCTTCCGCGCGGGACTGAGCGGCGGACATCGTCCCTCGCGCGGCACGTTCCCTTACGTCACCCGGCATCGCCACCGCATTCGCGGAGGGCGCACGCCGCTCTGCCAGATCTCGTCGGCGTAATTTCAGAATGCCCTTTGCGTAGCTGAGTTGACACCCACAATGGAGTGAGGCCGCGTTGTGGAATTCGTCGCGGCGAGCACCCGGGCGCGAGGCCGTACGGCAGGGCGCGGGGTTGTCCACGTCCCGCCGGACGGGTCAGTCAGGTCAGGAGCACGGCGGGCGCGGTCTGCGTATGGAGGCTTCCCGTAGTGGCACGCGCTTCGGTGCTGGTGCCGGTCCACTGTAGGGGGGCCTAGGGGTTGGCCGGGTGTGAGCTGGTGAGCAGCATGGGCCGTGACCGTGCGGCCAGGGAGGAATCAGCGATGGCGGGAGCCACCACCGACAGCAGGGAATGGGTTCGGCTCTTTCATCCTGCCGCGGCACCCAAGGCACGCGTCGTGTGTTTTCCGCACGCAGGCGGGTCCGCGACCTTCTTCCACCCCGTGTCCGGTGCCCTGCAGCCCGACATCGAGGTGCTGGCCATCCAATACCCCGGGCGCCAGGATCGGCGCGCCGAGGACCCCATCACCGACATCGCCACCCTGGCCGACCGGGTCTTCGACGCGCTGCGCCCCCGACTCGCCCGTGAGCCCCGGCCGGCCTTCTTCGGGCACAGCATGGGCGCCACTGTCGCCTTCGAGGTGGCGGTGCGCATGCGGCGGGAAGGGCTCGCGCCCAGCGTGCTGATCGCTTCCGGGCGCCGGGCGCCTTCCCAGCACCGTACGGAAGGCGTCCATCTGCGCGACGACACCGGGCTGGTGGCCGAGATCCGCAAGCTCAACGGCACTGACGCCCGGCTGCTGGACGACGAGGACATGCTGCACGCCATCCTTCCCGCCATGCGGGCCGACTACCGTGCCATCGAGCGTTACGTCGGTGACCCCGACGCCGTCCTCGACTGCCCGGTCGAGGTCTTCGTCGGTGACACCGACGAACAGGTCACCCTCGAAGAGGCCCATGCCTGGCAAGGGCACACCACCGGCGACTTCGCCGTCCACGTCTTCCGGGGCGGCCACTTCTATCTCACAGCGCGCCCCGCCGAGACGATCGAGCGGCTCGCCTCGGCGGTGCGCTCTCGCGCCTGATCGCCGTTCGCGTTCGCGTTCGCGTTCGCGTTCGCGTTCGCGTTCACCGAGAGGGTCGTCGCGGTGGTTGTTTCCCGTACCCGGCGCCGCTTTCTTTCATCCGGAATTCAGTCCGCTGGTGAATTCCGATTTCGCCCCCCGACTCCGGGCTCTGTGCTGTGCGAAGGCTGGTTTTCTTCCTGTTCGCTCCGGCGCCCCTAGGGGTGAATAGGGGTGTTTCGCCACCTTCGTCGAATCTAGCCTGGCGCCCGAGGCGGCGCGTCGTTGGTGGCCTCTTCCTCACAGATGTGTGCCGCGGTGCGGTGCGGTAATTCCTCATGTCCCGGAACAGTGGAGTGCGCGGATGAGCGAGTCCAGGGATCTCATTCCTGACGAGGTGGCGGACGACGAGAGGCCGGGCGACGGGGAGGCGCTGATCCGGCGGTTGCGGAGTCTGCCGGTCTCGGCCCGTGAGGCTCTGGTACTGGATCTGGTGCGCGCTCGCACGGCTGCCGTCGTGGCCGGTCTCGGCCTCGGTGACGGCGGTACCGTCGAAGCCGGACTGCCCTTCCAGAAGCAGGGGTTCGACTCACTGGCCGCCGTCGAACTGCACGCGGCGCTGGTGGCCGCCACCGGGGTGGATCTGCCCGTCACCATGGTCTTCGACCAACCGACGCCCGTCGCGCTGGCCCGTTTCCTGTCCGGGCGGTTGATGGGCGAGCCATTCGCCGGGAGGGTGGCCGAGGCTCAGCGGACGGGCCCGGTGGACCTCGATCCGCACGAGCCGATCGCCATCGTCGGCGTCGGCTGCCGCTATCCCGGCGGCGCGACCTCGTCGGACGCGCTGTGGCGCCTGGTGGCCGAGGAGCGCGGCACTCTATCTCCCCTCCCCACCGATCGCGGCTGGGATGTGGACGGCCTCTACGACCCCGACCCGGCGACACCAGGCAAGAGTTACGTTCGCGAGGCCGCCTTCCTGGAGGACGCGGGGGGCTTCGACGCCGAGTTCTTCGGGATCGGACCGCGCGAGGCCTCCGCCATGGACCCGCAGCAACGGGTGGTGCTGGAGCTGTGCTGGGAGGCTCTGGAGCACGCGGGCCTCGATCCGCACTCCCTGCGCGGCAGCCGGTCCGGCGTCTTCATCGGCGCGGAGCCGCAGGAGTACGGGTTCCGGCTGCACGAGGCACCCGACGGCCTTGACGGCTACCTGCTCACCGGCGTGGCACCCAGCGTGGTCTCCGGTCGTGCCGCCTACACGCTCGGCCTTGAGGGGCCGACTCTCACCGTGGACACAGCCTGTTCGGGCTCGCTTGTGGCGTTGCACCTCGCGTGCCAGTCGCTGCGACAGCGTGAGTGCACGCTCGCCCTGGCAGGCGGTGTGGCCGTCATCGGCAGTCCCGGCGTCTTCACCTCCTTCAGCCGTCAGCGCGGCCTGGCCCCGGACGGAGTGTGCAAGCCGTTCGCGGCGGCGGCCGACGGCACCGGCTGGGGTGAGGGGGCCGGCGTCCTGGTCCTCATGCGGCTGTCCGACGCCCGCCGCGGCGGACACCGCGTACTCGCCGTCATCCGCGGCTCGGCCGTGAACCAGGACGGGGCCTCCAACGGGCTTACCGCGCCCAACGGCCCCTCCCAGCAGCGGGTCATACGGCAGGCCCTGACGGCCGCCGGTCTGCATCCGGAAGACGTGGACGCGGTGGAGGCGCACGGTACGGGAACGACGCTCGGCGATCCGATCGAGGCCCAGGCGCTGCTGGCGACGTACGGGCAGACACGCCCCGCCGACAGGCCGCTCTGGCTCGGCTCCCTCAAGTCCAACATCGGGCACACCCAGGCGGCGGCCGGTGTCGCTGGCGTGATCAAGATGGTCATGGCCATGAGGCACGGCATCCTGCCCCGGACACTCCATGTGGACCGGCCCACACCGCACGTGGACTGGTCCACGGGTGCCGTGGAGCTGCTGACCGAAGCCCGCCCGTGGACGGTGGAGGGACGCCCGCGCCGGGCCGGTGTGTCCTCGTTCGGCATCAGCGGTACGAACGCCCACCTGATCCTGGAGGAGGCGGAGGAATCGGAGGAGATGCCGGCCGAACCGGTTCAGCAGGACCCGGCCGAGCGTCCCGCCGCCATGCCCGCCTCTTCCCGGTCGGCACCGGAACCGCCCGTGCCGCTCGTCGTGTCGGCCCGTAGCCGGGCCGCGCTCCGTGCCCAGGCGGAGCGGCTGCGTGCCCACCTCACCAACCCCGCCCGCCGCGCCGACACCGACACCAACGACCTCGCGGACATCGGATACACCCTCGCCACCGCCCGCGCCGCGCTCGAACACAGGGCGGTCCTCCTGGTGCACGGCAGGGAGGACGCCCTGCGCGCCCTCGCCGCGTTGTCGGCCGGTGAGCAGGATCCCGCCCTCGTCACCGGGGAGCCCACCGAGGGGCGGACCGCGTTCCTGTTCTCCGGGCAGGGCAGCCAGTGGGTCGGCATGGGACGTGAACTCTACGAGCGCCAACCGGCCTTCGCGCGGGCCATGGACGAGGTCGTGGGGCATCTGGACCTCCAGCTCGACCGGCCGCTGCTGGACGTGATGTGGGGCACTGCGCCGACGGACGGTGACGGGAATCCGCTGGACCGGACCGAGTACACACAGCCCGCGCTGTTCGCGTTCGAAGTGGCGCTGTACCGGCTGCTGGAGCACGGGGGTCTGGCGCCGGACGTCGTGGCGGGTCACTCGGTCGGTGAGCTTGCCGCCGCCCATGTGGCGGGCGTGCTCTCCCTGGAGGACGCGGCGATGCTGGTGGCGGCACGGGGCAGACTGATGCAGGCGCTGCCCGAGGGCGGGGCCATGGTGGCCGTGCGTGCCACCGAGCCACAGGTGCGTGCCGCGCTCGGTGAGCGTACGGATGTCGGTGTGGCCGCCGTGAACGGCCCGTCCACGGTGGTGATTTCCGGTGCGGCCGACTCAGTGGCCGAGATCGCCGGGCAGTTCGAGCGGACCGTCGCACTGCGGGTGTCGCACGCCTTCCACTCGCCTCTCATGGAGCCGATGCTGGCCGAGTTCCGGCGGGTGGCCCAGGTCCTGGACTACCACCCGCCCACGATTCCGCTGGTATCCACCGTGACGGGCGCCGAGGCGGACGCCGACGACCTGTGCGACCCCGAGTACTGGGTGCGCCACGCGCGTGAGGCGGTGCGCTTCCACGACAGCGCGACCGCGCTGGAGCGCGCAGGGGCCACCGTCTTCCTGGAGGTCGGTCCGGACCGCACCCTGGCCGCTATGGTCCAGGAGTGCGTGAGCGGCGAGGACGTGCTGTCGGTCGCGCCGCTGCGCCGCGAACGGCCCGAGGAGCCCGGTCTGCTGGCCTGCCTCGCCCAGTTGCACGTGCGTGGCCGTACCGTGCGGTGGAGTGCGGTGCTCGAACCGACCCCCGGCGGCCGGGCACCTCGCCAGGTGGACCTGCCGACCTATCCCTTCCAGCACCGGCACTACTGGCTGCATGCCCCCGCCGTCTCCGGGGACGCCACCGGATTCGGTCAGGCACCGGCCGTACACCCGCTGCTGGCTGCCATGGTGGCGCTGCCCGGTTCGGACGGCCTGGTGCTCACCGGGCGGCTGTCCCCCCGGACGCATCCCTGGCTGGCCGACCACGTCATCCTGGACACCAACCTGCTGCCCGGTACCGCGTTCGTGGAACTGGCCGCACACGCTGGTGAACTGACGGACTGTCCGTGGATCGACGACCTCACCATCGAGTACCCGCTCGTCCTGCCCGAGCGGGGCGGCGTCGCCCTCCAGGTGACGGTGGGCGGCCCCGACGCCTCCGGCCGCCGCGCCCTCGCCGTCCATTCCCGCGCCGAGGACCGGGGCGACGACGTGGACGGCGGGGACGGCCGGGAGGAGGAGGCGTGGACCCGGCACGCCTCCGGGGTCCTCTCCCCCATCGAGCTGCCGGTCGCCGCGCCGCTGGCGGCCCACGGCGGCGGTGTGTGGCCTCCGCGTGGCGCGACACCCGTGGACGTCTCCGCCCTGTACCGCGACCTCGCCGCCCTGGGGTACGGCTACGGGCTGCCGTTCCAGGGCGTGCGGGCGGTCTGGCGGCACACGGACGGTGTGTACGCCGAAGTCGCGCTGGACGACGCGACCGCCGTCGATGCCGGTGCCTACGGTCTCCACCCGGCTCTGCTGGACGCCGCCCTGCACGGCGCCGACTTCCTCACCTCCGACACGCTCCCGCAGGACGCGCCGGCCGCCATCCCGTTCGCCTGGTCCGGAGTGCGGCTGCACGCGAACGGTGCCGCGCACGTGCGGGTGCGCATCACCGCCGCGGACGGTGCCGGGTCCGATGGCCTCGCGCTGGAGATCACCGACACTGCCGGCGCCCCCGTGGCGACGGTCGCCTCCTTGGTGTCCCGCCCGGTCCCGGCCGGACGCCTGAACACCTCCGGGGCGGACCCCCGGCCCGTGTACGGCCTCACCTGGCAGCGCGGCCCGGCCGTGCCCGTTTCGTCGGCACCGGGCGCATGGGCCCGGGTCAGCGGAGCGACCACGCTCGCCGCTCTGCTCGACGCCCCGGCCAGACTGCCCGGGGTGGTCCTCGCCGAACTTCCCTCGGCGGAGGCCGGGTCGGACTGCACCGTGCCGGACCGGGTGCGGGCAGCCACCACCTGGGCACTCGAACTCCTGCGGACCTGGCTGGTCGAGGAGCACGGCAGCGGCGGTGACAGCCCACCCCCGACGACACGGCTGGCCTTCGTGACCCGGGGCGCTGCCGCCGTGGGCGCCGACGAGGAGGTCACCGACCTGGCGGGGGCCGCCGTACGCGGCCTCGTGCGTTCGGCCCTGGCCGAGTATCCGGGCCGGGTGGTGCTCATCGACGACGACGCGGTCCACCCCACTTCGGCGGGGCACCTCGCGGCGGCGGCGCTGGCTGCGCCCGAGCCCGAGATCGCGCTGCGCCACGACGCGCTATGGGTCCCGCGGGCCGTACGCGTCCCCGCCCCGGCGGAGCACGACGCACCTGATGTGGAGCCGTGGAGCACGGTCGGCACGGTGCTGATCACCGGCGGGACGGGAGGCGTGGGCCGGGAGATCGCCCGACATCTGGTGACCCGGCACGGGGTACGCCATCTGCTGCTGGCCGGGCGACGGGGCGAAGCCGCGGACGGAGCGGCCGAACTGGCGGCCGAACTGGGCGCGCTCGGCGCCCGGGTCCGCACAGCGGCCTGCGATGTAGCCGACCGGGCCGCCCTCGCCGACCTCCTGGCCGGCATCGACCCCGCCCACCCGCTCACCGGCCTGGTGCACGCGGCCGGGGTGCTCGACGACACGCTGCTCGCCGGTCTCACCACCGAGCGGATCGACAGTGTGCTGCGCCCGAAGGCCGACGCGGCATGGCATCTGCACGAGCTGACCCGCGGGCTGCCGCTGACCGCGTTCATCCTCGTCTCCTCGACCTCCGGCCTGCTCGACGCCCCCGGACAGGGGAACTACGCGGCCGCCAACGCCTTCCTGGACGCCCTCGCCCACCATCGCCGAGTTCAGGGCCTGCCCGCCCAGTCCCACGTGTGGAGCCTGTGGGCCGGTGGCGAGGGCATGGGCAGCGGCCTCGGTTCCGCCGGTCTGCGGCGCATCGAACGCCAGGGTCTGGCACCGCTCACCCCCGCCGAGAGTCTGGCCCTGTTCGACAAGGCCTCGACGGCACCCGACACCACTGTCGCCCTGACCGTGCGGATCGACGCGGCTGCCGTCCGGGGCCGCCCGGACGGCATCCCGCCGCTGCTGCGCGCCGTCGTGCGGCCCGCACGGCACACCCCGGCTTCCCGGCCCCCCCTTGGCGTGCGGCCCGGCACGGAACAGGAGCTGCCGTTCGCGCACACCCTGCTCGGGCATCCCGAGCCCCAGCGGGAGGGCCGGGTGCTGGACCTGGTGCGCGACCGGGTGGCCGCCGTACTCGGCCATGACGACGCGACAGCAGTCGAACCTGCCCGCGCGTTCAACGAGACGGGCTTCGACTCGCTGGCCGCCGTCGAACTGCGCAACCTCCTCAACAGCGCCACCGGCCTACGCCTGCCGTCCACCCTGATTTTCGACCACCCCACACCGCGCGCCCTCGCCGCGCACATCCTCCGGGCGTCGCTGGACACCGACGGCGGAAGCACCGCGGCTTCGGCGGTTCCGACCACCGCGACCGCAACCGCGACCGCGGCAGCCTCTGCCGACGAAGAACCGATCGCCATCGTCGGCATGAGCTGCCGCTACCCGGGCGGGGCGACCTCTCCGGAACGGCTGTGGGACCTGGTCGCCGGGGGCACGGACGGCGTGTCGCCCTTCCCCGAGAACCGCGGCTGGGACGTGGCGAACCTCTACGACCCCGAGCCTGGCACACCCGGACGCTCCTCCACCCGCGAGGGCGGATTCCTGCACGACGCCGCCGAGTTCGACCCGGCGTTCTTCGGTATCAGCCCCCGCGAGGCGCTGGCCATGGACCCGCAGCAGCGCCTGCTGCTGGAGGGCTCCTGGGAGGCGCTGGAGCGGGCCGGGATCGACCCGGTGTCGGTACACGGCAGCCCGACGGGTGTCTTCGCCGGCGTCATGTACCACGACTGGGGCACCCGGCTGCACGACGTGCCCGAGGACATCGCCGGCTACCTGGGCAACGGCAGTCTGGCGAGCGTCGTGTCCGGCCGGGTCGCCTACGCGCTCGGGTTGGAAGGCCCCGCGGTGACCGTCGACACCGCCTGCTCGTCCTCGCTGGTGGCACTGCACTGGGCGATCCACGCGCTACGGCGCGGAGAGTGCGCGCTCGCTCTGGCGGGCGGTGTGACGGTGATGTCCACGCCGGACACCTTCATCGACTTCAACCGGCAGCGCGGACTCTCCCCGGACGGCCGTTGCAAGGCGTTCTCGGCGACGGCGGACGGGGTGGGCTGGTCCGAGGGTGTGGGTGTGCTGGTCCTGGAGCGTCTGTCGGACGCGCGGCGCAACGGGCACCGGGTGCTGGCGGTGGTGCGTGGTTCGGCGGTGACCCAGGACGGTGCGTCTAACGGGCT
>NZ_JBHXFA010000214.1:0-8955 GCF_042724175.1 Streptomyces sp. NPDC127084 | reverse complement strand
CGCGGCGCGCCCCCCCCCGGTGCCGGTGCGGGCCGCCGCGCCCCCCCAGTAAAACCGGGGCGGCTATGTGCCCACGCGGTTGTTTACAACCCGGTGGGCCCCCCCCAGGGGCGCCCGTTGCCCGGGCAACGGCTGGATGGACCCCGTGTCCTTTGCGGAGACGTACCAGGACGAGGGCCACATGCTCGAGTTCATGATGGCGTCCGACTTCCGCCGGGTGGCCTGCGCCTCCTGGGAGCAGGGCGAGTACAAGAGCACGTTCATCCAACTCATCCAGTTCCGCACCGCCGCCGCCGCGAACGAGCATGCGACCGGGCAGCTGCACTACGTGGCTGGCGAGGACTGGAGCAGCGAATCGGGCGATGCGCTGAAGGGCAGCGGCAACGGCCACTACGCCGCATCCAAGCTCAGGAATAAGCCCGGATACCTGCAGATGTACAGGGCGCGGGCTGTATTCCAGCGCGGCGATGTGATGGTCGACATCTTTGTGTTCGACACCAAGCGCATCAGCAAGAACGAGATCCGCACCCTCGCCGAGCGACAGCTGGAGCGCCTGTGAACCCCGAGACGCCCAAGACGTCGGAGACGCCCGAGGTGCAGAAGACGCCCGGGAACGCCGAGAGCATGGTGCTCGTGCCCGTGGGGCCCGCCAGCACGGTGGCGCCCTCGCGTGCCCGCCGGCGTCTGATGCTCGCGGTCCCCGCCGTGCTCGCCGCCTGCGCCATCGCCGCGGCCGGCATCTACACCAAGCTGACCGTCGACCGTGCCGACCGGACCGTGCCGACCACCCTGTGGGCCGAGAGCACCGGCAAGCCCGCCGATGACCCGGCGGGGGATGTGGCCCGTGGGCGGCACTCGACGCCCCTGAGCAAGCTGCTGCTGCCCGTCCCGAGCGGATACCGCCTCGGCCCTGACATGGACGCGTACGGCAACGACAGCGAGATCGGAGGCAAGGAAGCAGCCGCCCTGATCAAGGACGATGCCTCCGGCATGTCCGCCAAGCAGCGCCGTGAGTTCGGCAAGCGGGTCGACCGGATGGGTGTCCAGGGCGTCGCCATGCGCTCCTTCGTCTCCGAGGAGAACGACCTCGTCATCGAGGTGTCGATCGTCCGGATGAAGGACAAAAAGCGGATCCACGATCTGTTCGCGCTCAAGAAGGAACTGGCCGACGTCCTGGAGTTCGACAAGGGCCCGGCGATCAAGGGCCACAAGAAGTCGGCCTGCTTCCTCCTGCCCGAGCAGTTCGTCGATGACGCCGACAGCGGCAAGGAGCGGAAGTCCAAGCTCGCCGGAATGTCGTGCTCCGCCTATGACTCCGAGCTCCATGTGAGCGTCACGGCGTACGGGACCAAGCCGTTCGACAAGTCCGCCGTCGCCGAGCTGGTGAAGAAGCAGCTCGACCACATCGCGTCCCCGGGGGAGTACGTATGACCGAGCCGACGACCCAGGTGGCGGACGTGACCAGCGTTGCCGACATGACCGAAGTGGCCGAGGTGGGCCAGGCGGGCCAGGTGTCCGCGAGCGCGCCTCCGATGCCGACGGCACCGCCCGCGGTGCCCGCCCCCGTCACTGCCACCATCACCGCCCCCGCACGCGACCGCCGGATTCTTCGTGCCGTGGCCCGATGGACCGCCGCCGTGCTGGTCTGCGGTGGGCTGGGCGCCGGTACCGCGGTCGGTATCGCCTCCATGGAGCGCACGGACGTACCCGGCCTCGCCACCGAGGACGACGGGCGCTGGGACTACCCCCGACTGTCGCTGCCCGCGCTCCCGCAGGGCACTCCGCGACCGTTTAACGAGGCGAACGTGCTGGAGGTCCACCACGCCGACCTGCGGAAGCTTGTCCTACCCGCCCCGTCAGGGGCCATCGCGGACAAGAAGCTGACCGGCGGCTGGGTGCCGGCGGAGCGGTACCTCGCCGAGTACCCCGCAGCCAAGCGGGCCGATCTGGGCATGGCGCTCAAGGACCAAGGCGTCCGGCACATCGCCGCCCGGGCCTGGACCATGCCGGACGGTACGGCCTCGCGGGTCTATCTCCTCCAGTTCGACTCGGCCGACACCGCCGTCGAGTACAACGACCTGCTCGTGCTGGGGACGGAGCCGGAGGTGCCCCTGGTGGGCGCGCCGGCGTCCGGTCTCGACCGGGATTGGAAGGTGCCCCCCGGCAATTCCCCGACCATCTCGTACGTCTTCAAGGAGAAAGCCCCGGCGGGAGCCCTGGACGTCCGCCACGGGCACATCCTCGCGGGCGACACCCTGGCGCTGGTCATCCACGAGCGGAAGGGGAAGACCGCCGCGGTCCCCTTCCACCAGACGCTCGTGCTCCAGAACCAGCTGCTCGGCTGATCCCGGCTGCTGACCTCGCAGTGAGGGCCGGACTCCCGCCCACTAAGCTGGAGCCCGGCCCGTACTGCTCGCACCGCTCATCCGAGGAGCACCCGTGATCATTTTCTTCGAGACCCTGCTGGTCCTGGTCTGCGTCGGCGTGCTCGCCTTCACCGGTCTGGTCGTGAAGAAGCTGTACCAGGGCCAGCGCTGAACCAGCCCGGGTAACGGGTACCACCCGCGTCCCCGGCACAACCGCACCCACCCCCCTCGCACCACTCGCCTCGTAGAGATCGCCAGAGACACCCATGATCGAGATCCCGTCCGACCTCAATCCCGACCTCGTCCCCCTCGCGTTCCTGCTCGGTACGTGGGAGGGCGCGGGCGTCTCCGACTTCCCGGGCGCCGAGAAGTGCAACTTCGGCCAGTCGGTGACGTTCAGCCATGACGGCCGTGACTTCATCGAGTACGTCTCGCACTCCTGGGTCCTCGACTCCGAGGGCAAGAAGGTCAAGCCGCTGGAGTCCGAGTCGGGCTACTGGCGGATCGACAAGGAGCGCAAGGTCGAGGTCGTCATGGTCCGTGACCAGGGCATCGTGGAGATCTGGTACGGCGAGCTGGCCGACCAGAAGCCGCAGATCGACCTGGCGACCGACGCGGTGGCGCGGACCGCTGCCTCCGGCCCGTACAGCGGTGGCAAGCGGCTGTACGGCTATGTGAAGGGCGACCTGATGTGGGTCGGCGAGAAGGCGACCCCTGACGTGCCGCTGCGGCCGTACATGTCCGCGCACCTCAAGAAGGTCGTCACGCCCGAGCAGGTCGAGCAGTGGGCGAAGGACCTCGGGGACCTGCCGGACGACGGGATCGCGTTCTTCAAGTAGGCGTATACGTCCACAGGGCCATGCCGGCCCCCGCGCCTACACTGGGGTCGTGGTGAGCACCGACTGGAAGAGCGATCTGCGGCAGCGCGGCTACCGGCTGACACCTCAGCGCCAGCTCGTACTCGAAGCCGTCGACACCCTGGAGCACGCGACACCCGACGACATCCTCGTCGAGGTGCGCAAGACGGCGTCCGGGATCAATATCTCCACGGTCTACCGGACGTTGGAACTCCTGGAGGAACTCGGCCTGGTCTCGCACGCCCATCTGGGCCACGGCGCGCCGACCTACCACCTGGCCGACCGGCATCACCATCTGCACCTGGTCTGCCGGGACTGCACCAACGTCATCGAGGCGGATGTGGAGGTCGCCGCCGACTTCACCGCGAAGCTGCTCGACACCTTCGGCTTCGACACCGACATGAAGCACTTCGCGATCTTCGGGCGGTGCCGTGACTGCGCCGCGAAGGCCGCCGCGGGCCGGTCGTAGGCTTGGGCCCATGCAGCGATCAATCACCAGCCCTCTGCTGTCCCTGCCCGGCGCCGTCCCCGCCGAGGGGCGTGACGAAGGCGTGGCCGCACACTACGGCGATCTGTTCCGCGAACAGCGCGCACTCGCCGACGGCAGCGGTTTCGTGGACCTCTCGCACCGCGGTGTCGTCACCGTGTCCGGCAGTGACCGGCTGAGCTGGCTGCATCTGCTGCTCACCCAGCACATGACCGAGCTTCCCGTGGGCCGGGCGACCGAGGCCCTGATCCTGTCCGCCAACGGACATATCGAGCACGCGCTCTATCTCGTGGACGACGGCGAGACGGTGTGGGCGCATGTCGAACCGGGCACACAGGACGCGCTGGTCGCGTACCTGGAGTCGATGAAGTTCTTCTACCGGGTGGAAGTGGCCGACCGTACGGACGAGTTCGCCGTCGTCCAGCTCCCCGCCGGCTCGATCGCCGACACCCCCGACGGGGTCGTCGTACGGGAGACCCCGCAGGGCCGTGACCTGTTCCTGCCTAGGGGTGACCTGGAGGCGTACGCGGCGGCCAACGGCCCGGCGGCCGGGGTCCTGGCGTACGAGGCGCTGCGCGTGGAGGCGTACCGGCCGCGGCTGGGCTTCGAGACCGACCACCGGACGATTCCGCACGAGATCGGGCTGATCGGCAGCGCGGTGCACCTGCAGAAGGGCTGCTACCGGGGTCAGGAGACCGTGGCACGCGTCCACAACCTGGGGAAACCGCCGCGGCGGCTGGTGTTCCTGCACCTGGACGGCAGCGAGGTGCACCTGCCCGGCCACGGCGCGCCGGTCCGGCTGGCCGCAGACGGCGAGGACGGGCGCCAACTGGGCTTTGTCACGACCTCGGCCCGCCACCACGAGCTGGGCCCGATCGCGCTGGCGCTGGTCAAGCGGAACGTGCCCGTGGACGCAAAGCTGCTGGCGGGGAACACGGCGGCGGCCCAGGAGACCGTCGTGGAGCCGTAAGCCGCTCCAGCGACTCGCAGGCTCAGGCTCAGACCTCCAGCAGCACGGTGAACGGACCCTGGTTCGTGAGCGAGACCCGCATGCTCGCTCCGAACCTGCCGGTCTCCACCCGTGCCCCGAGCGCCCGCAGCTGCGCCACCACCTCGTCCACGAGCGGCTCGGCGACCTCGCCGGGCGCGGCGGCGTTCCAGGTGGGTCGGCGGCCCTTGCGGGCGTCCCCGTAGAGAGTGAACTGCGAGATCACCAGTAGCGGCGCGGCGATGTCCGAGCAGGACTTCTCGCCCTCCAGAATCCGCACCGACCACAGCTTGCGGGCAAGCTGCGCCGCCTTCTCGGGGGTGTCCTCGTGGGTGACCCCCACCAGCACACACAGCCCCTCGCCGACGATCTCGCCCACTGTCTCTCCGGCCACCACGACGCTCGCGCCGTCGACCCGCTGTACCACCGCTCGCATGAGGACCAATCTACTGGCGGGCCCCTGTCCGGGCGTATCCACGTGTATCCGGGGCTGAACGGGTGCAGACCACCTGCGTACGAACGGTCCGGAATGGCACGATGCACGCAGTCGGTGCTTCCCTTCCGCCCTACGGGCCAGGGAGACCCCATGCACCGGTCGAGGGGATCAGGCAATGAGCACATCTGGCGCCGGACAGCCGTCCGGCCCCGTTACGAGCGCGGTGCGACCGCCCGTGCAGCGCACCGCCGACACACTTCCCGAGCCGAAGGCGCCCGACCTCGGCGCGCTCGGGCTGCCGGAGCTGAGAGCGCTGCGCCGTGATTCGCAGCGCGACGAGGCGGATCTGAGCTACGTACGGCGTCTGCTGCACGGCCGTATCGACATCCTGCGGGCGGAGCTGTCCCGGCGCAGTGAAGTCCCGGTGCCCGCCCCGGTCGATCCGGCGGCGCTCGCTGAGCGAGTCCCGGACGCGGGTTCCCACACGGGCCCGGACGCGGCCGTCGTGGACCGGCTCTCGGCGATCCTCACCGACCCCCCGTCCCGGAGGGGCAACTCGGCCCGCCATATGACGATGTCCGCCCCGCGCGGAGAGGCATACGGGAAGCTCGCCGCGGAGATGCTGGCCGAGGTGGAGCTGTCCGACCTGGACGCCCGTACGGACGAGGAGCTGCACTCCGCGATGGGCCGTCTCGCGGGATACGAGCAGCAGGTGTCACGGCAGCGGGTGGAGCTCCAGCGGACCGTGGACGAGTGCAGCGCCGAGATCGCCCGCAGATACCGGGAAGGCGAAGCGCAGGTGGACGACCTGCTGGTCTGAGGCCCGGGTCCGGCTCACCCGCGCCGCGGATGCCCGCCCGGGAGCACCGCCGACGCGGCACCACGGGTGCGTCGGGCCCCGCACGCCGCAGGCGGATTCCGCCGCCTGCGCCGCTCTGGAGCGGTCACGTGCGGATCGTGCCGATGGCACGTCGGGAGGGACGCGGCGCCGCGCTGACCGGTTCCGCGACTGCACGGTGATGCCGCGCTGGGGCGGGCTCAGTCCAGCCAGATGAGCATGCCGTCACCCTCCCGTGCCGCCGCCGCGAAGAACGGCACCAGGGCCTCGTAGTGTTCGCGCACCCAGTCCAGGGATTCACCCCGCTCCCAGACGATGACCGGGTAGGTGTCCGCCGCCGCCAGCTCCTCCGGGCCGACACCGGCGACGAGTTCGGCCCCGCTGATCCGTACGAGGCCCTCGGCTGCCACCTTCACCCGCTCGGGCGTGAGATAGCGCGGCGGACCGTACCCCCAGTCCTCGGCCCCGGGTATCTCCTCCTCGCCATGGACGACATCTACGGGGAACCCCATCCGGCGCAGCAGGAAGCCGAGGGCGTCCCAGGCCTTGTCGGTGTCGAGGCAGCGCGCCTCGCCGGCCTTCAGACCAGGATCGCCCCCGTCGAGCTCCGCTTCCACCAAGTCGTCGACCAAGCCCAGGGCCCACTCCGGATCGCGGATGACCCGCTGGAGCTCGGCCCGGCTGACTCGTGCGTACTCTCCGATCATGCTCATGTGTTCGATCGTAGGAGTGGCCACTGACAACGCCGCCGCTGAGCCCCCGGAAGGCCACCGGATCATCCCTGCGGCTTGCGGGCATCGCGCACCACGCGACGACACCGGTGAGCGCACCGTCCGTCAGGTCGAGTTCGGTCTTCGAACCAACCCCGAAGCGCACGCCAGTTCGTTCTCAAGGAGCACTGCGTAGTCGGCGGCCACAGTGTCGTAGGCCGTACGTGTGGCGCGAAGGTGGAGGTGGGCTGATTTGATCACGGTGCCCATTCCGCGCCTCCGCAACTACGGGCGACCACGTCGGCGAAGGCCCGGGCGAGCGGACTGAGTGCGTCCCAGCGGCGGACCGCCCAGCCGACCGGCAGGGGCGGCAGATCGGGGATGGGGACGAGGCGGAGAGACCCTTCGCCGGGGCCGTCGCCGGCGCCCTGGCCCGGCATCCGCCAGCCGGGCATGACCGGCACCACGGCATGACCCAGGCCGAGTTCCGCCAGCAGAAGGGCGGTGTCCCAGTCGGCGACGCTGGTGTCGGAGCTGCTCCGTACCCCGAGCTCGGTGAGCGCGGTGTGGAGGTGGGCACCCGAGGTGGAGTTCTGGGGTAGCCGGATCAGGCTGATGCCGCCGAGATCCGCCGTGCTGATCCGCGAACGGGTGGCGAGGGGGTCGTCGGCCTTGACGGCCAGCACCCATGGCAGATGCACGACGGGTCGCTGCTCGATGCGGGGGAGCGCTTCGCCTCTGATGGTGACCCAGGCCAGATCCAGGTTGCCGGAGGTGAGGGCGTCGAAGCAGTTGCGGCTTGAGGTCTCCGTCCGGAACTCCAGGCTGACCTTCGGGTAGCGCCGCCGGAAGGCGACTATGGCCTCGGACATGAAGTGCCGCACGGTCGTGCCGCCCGTGGTGACGCGTACGGAGCCGCTGTCGCCATTGGCCAGGTCCGTGAGACGGCGCAGAGCTTGGTCCAGGCCGTCGATGCTGTTCGACGCGGCATCGAGCAGGACGCGTCCGGCGTGGGTCGGTACGACACCGCGCGGTTGACGCTCCAGGAGGCTCATACCGGCCTCGCGCTCAAGGCGCTTGACGCGCTGGCTCACCGCCGACTGCGTGCAGTCGAGTTCGCGTGCGACCGCGCTGAGGCTACCGGCCCGGCACACGGCTACGAAGACGCGCAGATCATCGAAAGTCACGGGCCCAAGTTACCGCTTGGCCTTGATTCAACGACCTTAGGATTGAGTGGGGTTCGCGGCGTGACGGCGGCCTGCGGCGTCGGCAAGGATCGCCTGGAGCCGAGCCCGGCATTCGGCGACGAACGCGGGGAACGTCCCCCAGTAGTACGAGATCCCGCTGACGCCCACCGCGACCGCCCAGGCACGGGCGCGGGCCCAGGTGGCCTCGTCAAGGCCCATGGTGTCCCAGTAGGCCTGCCGTGCCTGTGCCGGCAGATCCCACACCGTGGCGTGCTCGGCGTCCGGAAACCCGATCGAAAGCCCGCCGAAGTCGATGACCGCGTGCAGCCTGCCGTTCCTGACCAGCAGGTTGCTCGGCTTCAGGTCGCCATGCAGCCACACCTGCCGCCTGGCGGCGGGATCGGGCAGCGCGAGCGCGGCTCGCCACAGCCGTTCCAGCGCGTCGATGTCGAGCTCGGCACCCACGGTGGCCCGGCAGTCGTCGAAACTCTTGCCGACCCATTCGTCGCACGGCTCCAGGTCGCCGCCTCGATACCAGCCGAGGTCGTCCGCCCGTGCCGCCCCCATGAGGTCGACGCCGTGCAACTCCCGTACGAATACCGCCAGATCCGCTCCGAACACGGCCCAGTCCCGGACGGTGTCCGGACCCGGTTCCGCACCGTCGATCCAGCGGTAGACGGACCAGGGGAGCGGGAACGCGTCAGCGGGCGTCCCGGCGTGGACGGGCGTGGGAATCGAGCATGGGAGGTGGGGCGCCAGGCGGGGGAGCCAGTCCCGCTCCTTCTGTATGGACTGCCCGTTTCCTGCGGTCCGCGGCAGGCGTACGAGCAGCGCGTCGCCCAGCCGGTACATGGTGTTGTCCGTGCCCGCACCCGCGCGTGACAACGGGAGCCCGGCCCACTCCGGGCACTGTGCCTCCAGCAGGGACCGGACGGTGGTCTCGTCCACGGGGATCTCGTTCTCGTGCAGCGTCACGACCGGAAGTCTCACCGCCCGACGGAAGCGGAGCCAGGGGATTTCCGGAGCCGAGGTGCGGATACCTGCCGTGCGGCGGCTTCTCGGGCGTGACGTACGCGCCCGAGAAGC
>NZ_JBHXFA010000213.1:0-9028 GCF_042724175.1 Streptomyces sp. NPDC127084 | reverse complement strand
ACGTGTTCGATGCGATCCTCTACATCAACCGCACGGGAATCCCCTGGAAATACCTCCCGCACGACTTCCCCGGCCACGGCACCGTCTACTTCTACCACGCCGCCTGGCGCGACGAGGGAATCTTCGCCCAGCTCAACTACGACCTGACCGGCCTGGCCCGCGTCAAAGAAGGCCGCAAGCCCGAGCCGACCGCCTCCGTCATCGACACCCAGAGCATCAAGACCTCCACCAACGTGCCCCTGACCAGCCAGGGAACCGACGCCGCGAAGAAGATCGTCGGACGCAAGCGGGGCATCCTCGCCGACACCATCGGCCGACGACGCGTCCGACGCAGACGAAAGCTCCGCCTGAAGGCGGCACTGCTCGGACGGTCCAGAGGCGGGCAGACCAGCAAGGTCCACACCGCCAGCGAGCGCACGTGCCGCCCGTTGGCCATCGTCCTGACCGAGGGGCAGGCCGCCGACAGTCCGCAGTTCATCCCCGTGCTGGCCAAGGTCCGGGTCCGCGGGCCCGTCGGCCGCCCCCGCACCCGGCCCGACGCGGTCGCCGGCGACAAGGCGTACTCCTCCCGCCGTAACCGTGCCCACCTGCGCCAACGGCAGATCAAGGCCGTCATCCCGGAGAAGCGGGACCAGGCCGCCAACCGAAAGAAGAAGGGCAGCCGGGGCGGCCGGCCCGTCACCCACGACGCCGAGCTCTACAAGGAGCGGAACACCGTCGAGCGCCTGATCAACAGACTGAAGGCCTGGCGGGGCATCGCCACCCGGTTCGACAAGACACCCGAGAGCTACCTCGCCGGCCTCCACCTCCGCGCGTCGATGATCTGGATCAAGAAGCTCACCACCTCTTGATCACGACCAAATACGCTCCCTAGTCGGCGACGACTTCAAAGCCTCGCACCCCGACTACCTGCGGCTGCTCAACGAGGGCCCCCGCAACGCCGGTGCCGCGATCCGGGCCGACTACCGGGCATGGTTCGCCCAGGCGGAAGACTACGTGCGCCAGCGCCGCGGCGAGGCCCTGATCGAAGCCGCCCCGGGCAGCACACAGGAGTTCCTGTCCAGCGCGCTCCCCTTCGCGACGCGACGGCCAGCCACGGCCCTCCGCCACGCCCGCTTCCTCCAACACGGCGCCTCTCCCCGCTTCACCACCCGCGCTGGCCCGACTTGTTGGAGTCCGTGCCCGGGGCGTCGTACTGGATGCCCTTGATCGGCACGAATATCGGCTCGGTGTTCCTGGGGCGCATCGCGCAGAGGATGTCTATGCGCATGGTGCTTGCCGCGCACCTTTTGGTCGAAGAGAGTAGCGTTGCCTTGGTACGGATGATTGGGGTTGTATTATGGCGGACGGGAGAACAACCGAACTGGGCTGGGCCATTGGGTTCTTCATGCGTCGCAAGGGATCCAGTTTGAGATAGCGGAAACACTCGATCTACTCGACCCGGGAAACCCGCGGCTGAGTTAGGTGCCGGGAGTCGAAGCCTAGGGGACCTCGATTTACTGTCCTGGATGAGGAAGTTGACGAACTTTATCGGCCCCCGAAGAGGGTTTCGAGGAACCAGTCGGTCCCTAACCTGGTCTCCGAGAGGCGTGGCGAGATGGCACACAGCGAAACGTCAAGAGCCATGGTCTGGACTGGCCGTCGGACTCTCGAGTGGCAGGAGCTTCCCTTGGAGGATCCGCCATTCGGTGGGCTCCTTCTTGAAGTGACGGCCAACGGAATATGTGGAACTGATGCCCACTTTTTCGCGATGGAACCGATGCAGCCCCTTGTTCTAGGGCACGAGATCGTCGGCGGCATCGTGGCCACCGGCACTGACTTCACTGGGTTCGATTCTGCCGGAGTGCGTGTCGGCATCGGCGACACCATTGCGCTCTTCCCATGGGTGCCTTGCGGTCAATGCTGGGGCTGCCGACGATTCGGCCCCGGGGCAACGACTTGCACGCAGGCTTTCGTTTACGGCATTCCCCCCGAAGCCATCGGCGCACCACCTTCGGACACGGCCATCACCAGTACCGTCCGCCTGACTGGAGGCTTCGGCCGCCATCTGATTGTCCGCCGGGGGACCTGGTTTTGGCGAGTACCCGATGGCATCTCACCAGCGGTAGCCTCTCTCCTTGATCCGCTTGCTGTCGCCCTTCGTTCGTTGGATGTCACACGCACACCTACCGGCACATGGGACGAGGTGCTGGCCCCCGACTCCAGCGCGGTCGTCATGGGACTGGGGGCTGTGGGACTCATGACCGTACTGGCCCTTCGTCGGTGCGGCGTGGGCACGATCGTTGCTTCCGGGTCTCGTCACCAGCGCCTGGCTGCAGCCGAGCACATGGGCACCGATGCGGTCCTCGACACCCGTTCTCTGGACCGCGAAGCACGTCGGCGAAAGGTATTCGACATCACCGCAGGCCGCGGCGCGGATCTCGTCGTGGACGCGACGAACAGCCCAGCCGCGTTCTCGGAAGCACTGTCTCTCGCGCGGCGACTGGGGACAGTAGTAGAGGTGGGCAACGTCGTCTCCGAGGGAGTCACCACCCCCATCGACGTGGCACGTGACGTCTGCCAGAAGAGCGTCAGGATCATTGGCGTCACCTTCAACCCGCCGCAGTCGTACAGGGAAGCTAGCGCTCTGTTGTCTGACCGGACCTTGCCGTTCGAAAAACTGATCACGGCTACTCGCCCGCTGAAACGTGCTGGTACCGCACTGGACGATCTCTCCGGTGATGTCATCAAGCTGGTCGTGTCCGGGGAGTGAAGGCGGTGCACGGCCCTTCTCTCCAAGTGCGAATTCTGGTCGTTGCGCTGGCTGGGGGGGTGCTGTTCGGTTACTCGATTTCGGCAATGAACCAAATTTTGGACGAGGTCGACCATGAGTTCGGACTGACCACTGTGAGTGAGGGCGTCGTGGTCAGCTCTCTGGTTGTCGGCGCTTTGGTGGGCTGCCTTGCTGCGGGGGCGGTTACCGACCGCTGGGGAAGGCGAACGATGCTCTGCGCCGCCGGTGTCATGGGGACTGTGGCGGCGTCAGTGTGTGCAGTGGCAGCATCGCAGGTCGTCCTGATCAGTGGACGATTGCTCCTCGGCTTGGCCGTCGGTGTAACAACGGCCGTGGCCCCAGTGCTGGTTGCTGAACTGGCCTCGATCCGCAAGCGCGGATCATCGGTGACGGCATATCAGCTCGCAACCGCCGTCGGTGCTTTGGCGGCACTTCTTTTGGGCCTGCATCAATCGGCACACGAAGAGTGGCGATGGATGTTCGCCGCCAACGCTGTGCCAGCAATAGCACTTGGGGCTGGTGTTATTCTCATACCACCCGGACTGGGAAATGTGCCGGCTCGAAGGCGAGGAAGCACGGCCTTCGGAGTCCCCTGTGCAGCCCAAGGTTACGACCAGGTGGGGAAGGCATACATTCCGGTGGTCGCCGGCGGCGGTTCGCAAGAGCGTCCGGCCGGCTGGAGCAAGTTGCGGCGCCCGCCATATCGGTTGCCCGTCGTCCTCGCCCTGAGCGCGGCTCTCATGAACGCTCTTGTGGGTGTGGGCGCGGTCGTGTACTATTCCACGCTTGTCTTCTCTCTGGCTGGTGTGAAAGGGCGCTTGGGTGCCGAAGTTGCTTCACTCTCTGTTGGCGCCTGTAACGTTGCCGTATCCGTTTTGTCCTTGTGGCTCATCCAGCGCCACAGCCGCCTGTCGCTGCTGACATCCGGATTGACGGGAATCATCGGTTCACTCACAGCTGCAGCTGTATGCCTCATGGCGTTCGACAGTGAGGTGACCGGAGTGGTGACCGTTGTATCCCTCCTGGCGTTCATGGCTTGTTTTGCGTTTTCGGCTGGACCGTTGGCATGGTTGATAATTGCCGAGGTATTGCCTACAGAAATCCGTGCACCGATCGCGGGTGTCGCGCTGGCAGCGAACTGGGCCGCCAACCTTCTGGTCACACTGGCATTTCCGATCGTGGTGGGAATTCCGGGATCTCCGGCGCGGGTGGGGGCGGCCTTCCTGTTCTTCGCCGTTCTCACCATTGGTTTTCTTCTGCTGTTCCGCCGGACTTTGCCCGAAACTAAAGACCGTGCACTGGATGTCGCCAGCAGACAGAAGGTGTGAAGCATGAGCGCAAACAGCTGGGCGAACTGGGCCGGAAATGTCATGTTCGGCGCGAGGGAAACGGCATACCCAAGATCGCTGGCGGAGCTGATGGAAATTGTGGCGAGATCAGGACCGCGTGAGGTGAAAGCCTTCGGCTGCGGTCATTCGTTTTCCCGAGTGGGTGACACGATCGGAGTCCTAGTGTCCCTGCGGGAGATGCCTTGGGTATGCGAGGCAGTTCGAGGTGGGGAGGGAGCGCTGACGGGTCTCAGCGTGGGTGGTGGACTAACCTTTGGCGAAATATGTCTGATTATGGATGGCTTTGGAGGTGCGCTGCCCGCACTGGCGTCACTCCCGAATATCTTGGTCGCCGGAGCATGTGCGACAGGAACTCACGGGTCTGGATGGGGGACACGGACTGTGTCGGCGGGAGTTCGGGAAGTCGCCATCGTTGCGGGTGATGGCTCGCTCTGCCGCATAACACGCGAGGACCAGCCCTTCCCGGGAACTGTGGTGTCACTCGGCGCCTTGGGGGGTGGTAGCGGAACTGGTTCTGGATGTAGTGGACAGCTTCGACATGGAGCAGTTCGTGTTCGAGGGGCTGCCCTTTTCCAACCTAGTGGAGCGCCTAGAGGAAGTGCTCGGGGCGGGCTCATCGGTCAGCCCTCCAGCCGATCGCGCTCGAAACGGGTTGACGTGAAAGGAGTTATCGATGGTGACTGTCCCGACGCGCCGTCTCCACGACGGAACGACTTTGCCCGCCATAGGCCTAGGAACCTATCCACTGGATAACGACGAGGCGGAGAGAGAGGTCGCGGGGGCGCTTGAAGCGGGCTACCGGCTCATTGACACGGCGATGATCTACGGCAATGAGGCCGGGGTCGGTCGCGCGATTGCCCGCAGCGGGATCTCTCGCGAAGAAATCATCGTCACCACAAAGCTCCCGGGTCGGGATCACGGTTACGAGCAGGCGCTGGCGTCCTTCGAGGGGTCCCGCCGCAGGCTCGGCCTCGACTACGTCGATCTCTATCTCATTCACTGGCCACTGCCGAGGCTCGACCAGTATGTGGAGTGCTGGCAAGCCCTGATCCGGCTACGCGAGGAGTCCGTCGCACGGTCGATAGGAGTCTCCAACTTCACGGCGGAACACATCCAACGCCTTGAGCGGTCGACTGGGGTTCTTCCCTCGGTCAACCAGATCGAGATGCATCCCGCGCTCCCGCAGCACGAACTGCGCGGCTTCCACGAGGCCAAAGGGGTCCGGACACAGGGCTGGCGGCCCCTCGGGGAGGGAAGGGCCCTGCTCGAGGACCCCGAGGTTCTCGCAATCGCCGAACGACACAACGTCACACCCGGGCAAGCCGTGCTGCGCTGGCAAACGCAGCTAGGCTCGGTTCCGATCCCCAAATCAGCCGATCGCGGACGACAGCGCGAGAACCTCGACATCTTTGGCTTCGAGCTCACGGCTGACGAACTGATCCGGATATCCGCCCGGTCACCGCACCGGATCGGCCCCCACCCCGAGGACTACGAAGAGTTCTGAGAGGGCGTCTAATCTAGGCGGATTGCCGCTTATGCCCTAGTAGGTTCCTTGCCAGGTTGGTGTGGTCTCGTCCGTTATGCGTTTGCTGAGGTTGTCGATGGAGGCGATGTGGATCATGGCTTCGGAGCTGGTGGTGAGGGTCTCGTAGTCGCGGGCGAGACGGCGGTGCATCATGATCCAACCGCCGGGGCGGTGTTCCGGGCGGTGGTGTCCGACAGTGCCTACGGCGACCAGGACGGATTCCGCGGTGAACTGGGCGCCGCCGGGCTGCCGTTCGTGATGGCCCTCAAGCGACGCCGGGGCACCTGGGCCTACGGTCCCGATGCCCATACGCCTGCGGACGCTGCCCGTGAGCTGGCCTGGCGCGGCCCGGACGCTCCCGGCGACTGGACCGCGGTCACCCGCACTTTCCGCGACGGGCACACCGCCACCTGGTGGGCCGCTGATGCCCGTTTGGGCTGGTGGGGCCCGGACGGCACCACCAGGCTGGTCGTGGCCACCACCGACCCGGCCACCCTGCCCGAGAAGTCCACCTGGTACCTGGCCACCAACCTGCCCCGCCCCGGCGGGCCCCGCGCAGCCGACAGCCCGCACGAGCCCGCCGACCTGGCCGAACTCGTGCGGATCTACGGCATCCGCAACTGGATCGAGCAGAGCTACAAGCAGATCAAGGACGAGCTCGGCTGGGCCGACTTCCAGGTCCGCTCCGACACCGCGATCCGCCGCCACCAGACCCTCGTGAACTGCGCGTTCTCCTTCTGCTGGGACACCTGGTTCGACCAAGTCGCCCCATCCCACGCAGTGCCCGGCACCCCAAAACCCGCCGACCGAGCAGACCGGCCAGAGAGGGGGACCGCCACCGTCCCACCAGCCCCGTCCGCCTTGCTGGCCCCAGGCGCTGCGAGCCGTTCGCAGCTGGCTGACCCCATCGATCGTGTTACAACGCTGGTGGCAGGCATGGTCGAACACGCCCCCACCCACCGACCTCCAAGCCCTGATCGACACGGTCGCCAGAGGGCAGCCCCTCAACCTCTACGCCCGGATCTAACAAACCACCGTTAGCGGGTGAGTCATTCCCTGGAGAGGCCGGTACCACCGTGGTCCTGACTCCCTGGGGGAGCCAGGACCACAGGTTGGGACATTGCCGAACGAGACTACCTGAGCTGTCCGTCGTCAGCGGCGACAGCCTTCGTGGTGGCCGTCACTGCGGGCACGGTGACCTTCGCGGACCTGCCCGCAGGGCTGTTCCGCTTGTTGCTCTCGTAGCTCATCTCCATGACGAACTCGGATCCGTAGTTGGACTCGAAGTTCGCGACACCATCGAAGTGAACGACCTTCTTGTCCGCATTCAGAGTGAGTCCTTCGGGTAGCCTGGGTGCCCCCTTCTGCTGTGCCTTGCTGAACACGGTGTAGAGATCGAAAGGGGTGCTCTGATTAACGTTACCGTTGGTGCTCTCAATCCTCGTTCCAACCTTCCCACTCAGATCTGTAGAAAGCTTGATTTTGCCGTTTGCAGTGACGTCATACAATGTCGCCCTGACCGTTGCCGTGGTGTTGGGCGGAATGCTCACTGATTGCTGCGGCGACGCGTATGTGACGGTCTCCGTTGAGGTCTTCGCTGTCGAGTCCGTGAGGGACAGGGTCAGCGTGGTCGTCGCGGCTGCCTTGAGACCGATAGTCTCGGAACCGATTTGGATCATGATCTGGTTCGCAACCGAAATTCCTCGTGTCACCTGCGTCGTGGTGGACCATGCAAGGGACTTACTAAAGGACTGAGCGTTCGCGATCTGGGTGGAACTCGTGGTGTTCTTCAGCGTGGACGTGCCAAAGTAGTACGGATTTCCCCTGGTCAGGTCCGGCGAACCGATCAGTTTGGCGTTAGTGTTGGCGGCTTGAATGGCTTCAGTGCTTACCGTCACGAGCCTGAACTCGGGCCAGGCGTAAGCGAACTGCTGACGGAAGACCTCCTCGAGGTTAATCATACTCGTGGTTTCGCTGGCAGAGGTACTTGCGGGGTTCGCCAGCGACGCACCCATCAGCATGCTCAAAATAGCTGCCAAGCCAGCAATGTTATGCTTCCCGATCGTCATGTTATGAATCATTCCTTTGCGATGATACTGAGAGCGGTCCAAATTCCGGCCGACAGACTCTCCGAGCCTCTTAACGACCAGCAAGAAAGGCACCGGGGGGGGCCGGGCCTTAGTCAGGAACAACTCATCGTCAATACACTTCGGAGAGGCGAACCGCACATAGGCCCGTCCGGCGAATATCACACATAACGTCAAACATGATCGCAAATATCGAGAAAGTGTTGAGTGTGCAGCGAAATCACTGTCAAATGAGTCATACTTTTTCGCACATAAGGAACGACTTGCCCGCATCAAACGTATCCTTTGAGGATCAATAAAGCAGATCGCGATGCAACCTTCTTGGAAGTGGGGCGAGTATGGCATTCGAGCATCCGCCCGCGCAAGTAGAGAACCGCTTTAACGCACCCTGAAACCGGACAGCGTTATATACAGTGTCTCCAGAAGACGATTACACCGCCTTTGAAGTCTGGTAGCCCGTGGCCGGCCATGCTGCACCTACGCCGGCGGGAATGCGTCGGGGTGTCGACTCCCAGGCGGCCCGCGCCCCAACCAACCAGCGACACGGACCTGAGGAACCCTCCGGATATGGGCACACCCATGCCTCAACTTCTCCTCAAACATCCTTCCCTTCGACCGAGTTGGTCGCACTGCCGCCCCCGGAGCCCGCATGGGGAAGGATGGCGGTCAGCGCCCGATCCGCGCCTTGCAGCTCCTCACACGGCAGCGGCACTACTTCTCCAGCGCAATGGCCGCCAACCACCACCAAGCCTCCGACACGGGGAGTTGCCCGCCTACACCGCCCATCGGCCGGGGGCTGACTTTAGTACTCCAGTGAGATTTCGTGTCCTGAGCTGGTTGTTGTCGTTGTCAGGGCATGGTGGGGACGGTAGAGGCTGAGGTTTGGGCGTCGGAGTTGGATGCTCTACTGGGGGGTGTTGGGGGCCGGTTCGGTCGGGTGGATCTGCGGTGGCGGATGCGGGACTACGCCCGTGGGCTGCTGGCTCCGGTGGGGCGGAAGAACGGCTGGCAGCTGGCTGAGTGGGCAGGTCACCGGGACCCTGCCGGTATGCAGCATCTGCTCGGCGGTGCCCGCTGGGACACTGACGCGTTGCGCGATGACGTACGTGATTACGTCGGCGATCGTCTCGGCCCGGGTGGAGTGCTGATCATCGATGACACCTTTCGGGTCTGTCCAGTGAACGGTGTAACTGAACCTCTGAAGCTTCCCCTTGATCGTGGACACCTGGAGACTGGGATCTTGAGGTTCCAGAGGAAGTAGCACCAGGTGGGAAGCAAGTACACGAAGCGGTAC
>NZ_JBHXFA010000212.1:0-9041 GCF_042724175.1 Streptomyces sp. NPDC127084 | reverse complement strand
CGGTGTTTCCAACCTTACCAGATTCTTATTCCGTTCCGTTCCCGGTTCGGATTCTGATTCCGGTGGCCGTTGGAGGGCCTTTTTGCCTTTCGGCGATCTCGACTTTATCAGAGTCTTTTCGGCCGACCTAATCGGCCGCCCTGATGATTCGGATAAAAGAATCGAGTGGCTCCGACGGGAATCCCGTTCCCATCAAGAGCGAGAGAGACTACAGTCCGCCTGGAGGGACTCGTCCCTTCCGAGGCAACCGTTGAAATCTACCTCCCCAGTGGGGCTGTGTCAACAGCTTTCCTGGGCGAAGAGGAGACTAGCAGCTCAGAGGCCCTGTACGCACATCAGGCGGCCGTGGGGAGCTCGGCACTCCGCTCCCAGTCGTCGATGTCGCCGGCATCTCCGGCGCGGGCTGCTCGACCGCCCAGGACATATACGTACGCGAGGAAGGCCAGCTCGGCGAGGACGCCGATGGCAATGCGGGCCCAGGTGGGCAGGCCGGAGGGAGTGACGAAGCCTTCGATCAGGCCCGATACGAAAAGTACGAGAGCCAGGCCCATCGCCATCCCGAGCGCCGCGCGGCCTTGCTGGGCAAGGGCGTCGCGGCGGGGACGGGGGCCTGGGTCGATGAGGGTCCAGCCGAGTCGGAGGCCGGTGCCGGCGGCGACGAACACCGCGGTGAGTTCGAGCAGGCCGTGCGGCAGGACCAGGCCGAGGAAGGTGTCGAGGCGGCCGGCGGATGACATCAGGCCGATGCCTACGCCCAGGTTGGCCATGTTGAGGAAGAGGATCCAGATGACCGGCAGACACAGGAAGGCGCCGAGCACCAGGCACATCGCGGCGGCCTGGGCATTGTTCGTCCAGACCTGGGCAGCGAAGGACGCCGCCGGATGACTTGAGTAGTACGTCTCGTACTCGCCACCGGGGCGGGTGAGCTGCCGCAGTTCCTCGGGAGCCGCGATGGCCGACTGGACCTCTGGATGGGTCCCGATCCACCAGCCGATGATCGCCGCGAGGAGGGTGGAGAGCACTGCGGTGGGGATCCACCAGTGGCGGGAGCTGTACATCGCCGCGGGGAAGCCCTGGGTAAGGAAGCGGGCCGCGTCCCGCCAGGAGGCGCGGCGGGTTCCGGTGACGGTGGCACGGGCCCGCGCGACGAGCTGGGTCAGGCGGCCCGTGATCATCGGGTCGGGGGCGCTGGACTGGATGAGCGAGAGATGGGTGGCCGCGCGCTGGTAGAGGGCCACGAGTTCGTCGGCTTCGGCTCCGGTAAGCCGGCGTCCCCTGCGGAGCAGCTGGTCCAGGCGGTCCCATTCCGCCCGGTGGGTCATCACGAAGACATCGAGGTCCATGATCGGCTGCTGCTCCCGTTGTGGTTACCACTACTGCGCGGCGCTCTTCCGGTCAGCTTGGCAGACTGACGTACTACGGGTGCCTGGCAGGTCGGTCGAGGGTCCGGGGCGAGGAGAGGTTGGGCGTGTGAGCGGGGTAGTGACGGGGGACGCGGTCGTACTGGGGCTTCAGCCTGCGAAGCTGCCCAGCCGGGCGCTGGCGCTCGCGATCGATCTTGTCGTCGTGTGGGGGGCGTATCTGCTCATATCCATAGCCCTGGCGATCGCGACGGCATCGCTTGACCAGGCGGCGGTCATGGCCGTGTCGATCGCGACGTTCCTGCTGGTGCTGGTGGGGGCGCCAATCGCGGTGGAGACGCTGAGCCATGGGCGTTCGCTGGGCAAGATGGCGTGTGGGCTGAGGGTGGTGCGGGACGACGGCGGCCCCATCCGATTCCGGCACGCCCTGGTCCGGGGTGCGATGGGAGTGGTGGAGATTCTGATGACCTTCGGGGTCGTCGCCTGCATCGCTTCCCTGGTGTCGGCCCGTGGGCGGCGGATCGGGGATGTGTTCGCCGGGACGCTGGTCGTCCGGGAGCGGGTGCCCGTGGCGCATGCCGTCCTGATGCCGGTCGCGCCGCCGTGGCTGGCAGGGCGGTTCGCTGAACTGGATCTGTCCGGGGTGCCGGACGAGCTGTGGCTGGCCATACGTCAGTACCTGGCCCGGATGCGTCAGCTCGACGCGGAGGTGAGCCGTTCCCTGGCCGAACGGCTGGCCGGTGAACTTGTTGCCAGGACGGGGGCGCCGGCACCGGTCGGGGTGTCGGCTCCGGCCTTTCTTGCGGCCGTGGTGGGTGAGCGTCAGGCGCGGGACGCGCGGCGGGCCCAGGCCGCTGCTGTGGGGGCTTCGGGGAGCGTCGGCCCGGGTCATGGCGCCGGCCCTCGCCCCGGAGTGCCCGGTGCACCGGTCCGTTCCGCCGGTCCCGTCTCCTTCCCTCAGCCCGTCGTTCCTTCCGAGGCGTCCGCGGCTGCGCCCACGCCGCCGCCTCCTCCCGCCACCGGGTTCGCGCCGCCCGCCTGAGTCACGGGAAGACCGAAGGCGGGGTTTCGAGGTCTTCGAGCTCGATGCCGGGGGCGGCGAGCACCACGTCCCCGGCGATGTGGACGGTGTGCTGTTCGCCTGTGTCCAGGGCGCTGACCTGGTATTCGTCCACGGTCAGGGGGCCGCTGTCAGTGGCGTGCGCTTCACTCTTCACCAGGGCCCAGGACTGGTCGACCGTGCGGGGGGCGAGCACTGGGTCCGTGAAGGCGACAAGGCGGACGCGGGTCGCGGGGGCACCGGGTGTGAGGCGGAGCAGCCGGGCGGTCGCGACCAGGAAGGCGGGTGACATACCGGTGAAGGCGTGGGCGCGGACGTTGCCTTCGGTGGCGTGCGTGCCGGTGGGGTCGGTACGCACCCAGGTCACTCCGTCGAGCGCGGCGCCACGGACCTGCCAGCTCGCCGCGTGGAGTTCGAGGCGAATGGGGCGGCCGAGTTCGTCGAGAGCGAGATCGACGGAGCCCGCGTGGTCTCCGGCAGGGGTGGTCAGTTGGGAGACGTAGCGCCAGCCGGAGGGGCCGGGGGCACAGTGGAAGTGCTCATCACCGAGAGGGGTGTGATCGTGCGGATCATGGAGCGAATAACGACCGCGGGGCATGGGGGTGCGTGAGTCCTCCGGGTACAGGGCAGGCCCCCGGCACGGGGGTGCGGGGGCCTGCCTGGTGCCTGCTACCGAACGGTGGTCGCGGCCGGTCCGGCATGGGACCGGCGGCTGATCAGTAGCGGTAGTGGTCGGGCTTGTACGGGCCCTCGACCTTCACGCCGATGTACTCGGCCTGCTCCGGGCGCAGGGTGGTCAGCTTGACGCCGAGTGAGGCGAGGTGGAGGCGGGCGACCTTCTCGTCCAGGTGCTTGGGGAGCACGTAGACGTCGGTCGGGTACTCCTCGGGCTTGGTGAAGAGCTCGATCTGGGCCAGGGTCTGGTCGGCGAACGAGTTCGACATGACGAAGGACGGGTGGCCGGTCGCGTTGCCGAGGTTCAGGAGGCGGCCCTCGGACAGCACGATCAGGACCTTGCCTTCGGAGAAGGTCCAGGTGTGCACCTGGGGCTTGACCTCGTCCTTGACGATGCCCGGGATCTTGGCGAGGCCGGCCATGTCGATCTCGTTGTCGAAGTGGCCGATGTTGCCCACGATCGCCTGGTGCTTCATCTTGGCCATGTCCGAGGCCATGATGATGTCCTTGTTGCCGGTCGTGGTGATGAAGATGTCGGCGGTCTCCACGACGTCGTCCAGGGTGGCGACCTGGTAGCCGTCCATGGCGGCCTGGAGGGCGCAGATCGGGTCGATCTCGGTGATGATGACCCGCGCTCCCTGGCCCCGCAGCGACTCGGCGCAACCCTTGCCGACGTCACCGTAGCCGCAGACGACGGCGGTCTTGCCGCCGATGAGGACGTCGGTGGCGCGGTTGATGCCGTCGATGAGGGAGTGGCGGCAGCCGTACTTGTTGTCGAACTTCGACTTGGTGACGGCGTCGTTCACGTTGATCGCCGGGAAGAGCAGGGTGCCCGCGGCCATCATCTCGTAGAGGCGGTGGACGCCGGTGGTGGTCTCCTCGGTGACACCGCGGATCTCGGACGCGAGCTGCGTCCACTTCTGCGGGCTCTCGGCGAGGGTGCGGTTCAGCAGCCGCAGGATGTAGCCGTACTCCTCGCTGTCCGCGGTGGACGGGTCCGGGGCCTCGCCGGCCTTCTCGAACTCGACGCCCTTGTGGACCAGGAGCGTGGCGTCACCGCCGTCGTCCAGGATCATGTTCGGGCCGCCCGTGGGGGTGTTCGGCCAGGTCAGGGCCTGCTCAGTGCACCACCAGTACTCCTCCAGCGTCTCGCCCTTCCAGGCGAAGACCGGGACACCCTGGGGGTTCTCCACCGTGCCCTCGGGGCCGACGGCGATGGCCGCGGCGGCATGGTCCTGGGTGGAGAAGATGTTGCAGGAAGCCCAGCGCACCTGGGCGCCGAGGGCGACGAGGGTCTCGATGAGCACGGCGGTCTGCACGGTCATGTGCAGGGAACCGGTGATACGGGCTCCGGCCAGCGGCTGCGAAGCGGCGTACTCCTTGCGGATGGACATCAGGCCGGGCATCTCGTGCTCGGCCAGGGTGATCTCCTTGCGGCCGAAGTCCGCGAGGGAGAGGTCGGCGACCTTGAAGTCCTGGCCGGCGGCGAGGGTCGTCATTGCGAGCTGCTCCTCTGAAGGGTCGAGGGATGGTTGGGCTCGTTCGGGGCTTGCTGACTGCTGCGGGGTCGGCGACGAACCAGGCGTACGCGTGGACACGCGCATGCCCGGACGTGCGCAGACGTCCGCAGCGCAGTCCGTCGGAGGCCCTCTCTCCCTCGGCCGGTTCGCGATATCGGACCGACCGACCGCCATCAGCAGCGACGTCTGGCTCTGGTCACGAATCTACACCGCTCGACTCGGCCCGCCACAGCCCGCCTGTGCGCCTGTCCTACCCGTCACCGGTGGTTCAGGCCGGTGACGGGTGGGTGCCGACGGAGTGCGGGCGTGGTGCCGGGGCGGCGGCTCGCGCGGGTGGGAACGCCGTCAGCAGGTGGCCGCGCGGGCGTCAGTGGTCGAGCTCGGGGCCGGGGCCGCCCGGGGACCTGGCCGGATCGGGGCCCGCCGCGGCAGCGGCCTCGCTGTAGATATCGGGCTCGACATAGATGACCCGGGCGATCGGCACGGCGGTGCGGATGCGGTCCTCGGCGGCGTTGATCGCCTCCGCGACCTGGGTCGCCGTGTCGTCGTGCCGGACGGCGACCTTGACCGCGACCAGCAGTTCCTCGGGCCCGAGGTGGAGCGTGCGCATATGGATGATTCCGGTGACCGTCTCGCCGTCCACGACCGCGGCCTTGATCTTCTCGACGTCCTCCGTGCCAGCCGCCTCACCGAGCAGCAGCGACTTGGTCTCGGCGGCCAGGACCAGGGCGATCAGGATCAGCAGGACACCGATGCAGACGGTGCCGATGCCGTCCCAGACGCCGTTGCCGGTGAGGAGCGCGAGGCTGACACCGCCGAGGGCGAGGATCAGGCCGACCAGCGCGCCGAGGTCCTCAAGCAGGACGACAGGCAGCTCGGGCGCCTTGGCGTGGCGAACGAACTCCTTCCAGGAGCGGTTGCCGCGCAGGACGTTGGACTCCTTGATGGCGGTACGGAAGGAGAAGCTCTCCGCGATGATCGCGAAGACGAGCACGCCGATCGGCCAATACCAGTCCTTGATCTCGTGCGGGTGCATGATCTTCTCGTAGCCCTCGTAGATGGCGAACATGCCGCCGACCGAGAAGAGCACGATCGACACGAGGAAGGCGTAGACATAGCGCTCGCGGCCGTAGCCGAAGGGGTGCTGCGGGGTGGCCTCCCGGCGGGCCTTCTTGCCGCCGAGGAGCAGCAGGCCCTGGTTTCCGGAGTCGGCCAACGAGTGGACACTCTCCGCCAGCATCGACGAGGAGCCGCTGAAGAGGAACGCCACGAACTTGGCTACCGCGATGGCGAGGTTCGCGGCGAGTGCCGCGACGATCGCCTTGGTTCCGCCTGACGCGCTCATGAGTGCGGGGTTCCTTCCTCGAAGCCCTTGATGTCCCTGATGCCGATTCGTCCCGTGTGTGGCGGGACGCGTTCCGGGGCTCTACCCCGGGGCACGGCGGGCCATTGTTGCAGCAGCGTGGGCGGCCGTGATCTCAGGCCGCCACTGTGGCGCGGAAGACGGTGCCCGTACCGGACAGTTCCGCCTTTTCGCCTGCCGGGACGAAGACCGACTCGCCGGGGGCGAGGCTGAGTCCGCCCGCCTCGGGTCGTCCGGCCGTCGCCAGGAGGATCTGCGGGGTGCGGGCGGTGATGTCGTTGGGCTCCGCGCCCGGCACCCGTACGAAGCGGGACAGCCGGAACTCGTCGATCGGGATGTCGTAGACCTCCTCGCCCGAGGGGGACGCTTCCGGGCGCAGTACGGCGGGTTCGGACGGATCGAAGCGGACGACGCGCAGCAGTTCGGGCACATCCACGTGCTTGGGGGTCAGTCCGCAGCGCAGGACGTTGTCGGAGTTGGCCATGATCTCGACGCCGAGTCCGGAGAGGTACGCGTGGGGCACGCCCGCTCCGAGATACATGGCCTCGCCCGGCTGGAGCACGACGTGGTTGAGGAGCATGGCCGCGATGACGCCGGGGTCGCCGGGGAAGTGGTGGGCGAGTGTGACGAACGCGGCGTACGGCCCGCCGATGCGCGCCGCCGCGGCTGCCGCTTCGTCCACGGTGTGGGCGAGCTCAGCACGGTCGGCGCTGAGCACGGCGGTGAGGACCTCGCGGAGCGCGGCGTCTTCCGGGTGGGCGTGCAGCAGGTCGACGTACGGCTTGAGTGAGTCGACGCCGAGGCCGGCGATGAGGTCGGCGGCATCGGCCGGCGAGCGGAATCCGCAGAAGCCGTCGAAGGGAGTGAGGGCGCAGATCAACTCGGGTTTGTGGTTGTCGTCCTTGTAGTTGCGGTGCGGGGCGTCCAGGGGCACGCCGGCGCGCTCCTCGGCGGCGAAGCCCTCCTGGGCCTGGGCGCGGTCAGGGTGCACCTGGAGCGAGAGCGGGCTGCCGGCCGCGAGCACCTTGAACAGGAACGGGAGCCGGGGGCCGAACTTGGCGGTGGCGGCGGCACCGAGTTCACGTACGGGATCGGCGGCGATGACCTCGTCGAGGGCCCCGCGGGCGGTGCCGGACGGGCCTCCTGGGTGGGCGCCCATCCACAGCTCGGCCTGGGGTTCGCCGCTGGGGGCGACGCCGAGGAGCTCGGGGATGAGGGTCGTCGATCCCCAGGCGTAGGGTCGCACGGTGTTGGAGAGGCGGTCCATGAACGGGGGTCCTCGGCTTGGTATGTGGCTGGTGATTGGCTTGAAGTTGCCAGTTGCGTGGCGGAAGCGGCAAGTGCCGGTGCGTGGACTCCGGGCGCGACCCGTACGGAGCCCCGCGACGCGGACCGGTGCGCGTGCCGGGCTGGGCCCGGTGCCGGGAGCGGGGTTGGGATGTGCGTCGGCTCAGCCGTTCCCCGCGCTGGTCGTGAGAGCCAGATAACCGGCGGCGAAGTCGGTCACCGCGAGCAGCTCCGCCAGGGTCTCCAGCTCGCTTCCCTCCTCCGGCTCCAGCTCGCTGATCGCCGTGTCATGGCTGAGCGCCAGCTCGCGGGCGGCGGGGGCCGCGGTGAGCGCCCCGGCCCCGTCGACGCGGTCGCGCAGCAGCAGGACGCGGGCGCGCAGCGCCTGGGGTTCGTCGACCCGGTCGCGGAAGAAGTCGTCGGGGTCCGCCCCGGCGGCGAAGCCGCCCGCGAGCAGTACGCCGTGCGCCGGAAGCGCCTCGGGGAGCTCAGCGGCGAGGGCGGGCAGTCCGGCGAGCTCGGCGATCACGGCGGCGAAGCGGCGGCCGACCGGGCCCGCGGTTCCCTCGGTCCAGATGAGCGGGAGGGTGTCGGCAAGTTCTGCGGCGAGCGTCTTGGCGGGGTTGCTGTAGGTGGCGATGGCGGGCCCGCAGCGCTCGGCCATGCTGTCGAGCCGGTCGGCGACGCTCTCGAGGACGTCGAAGGGCGCCGTGACCAGGCCCACGCGGTCGAGCAGGGCGAGCAGCGGGGTGAACAGCGCCCAGAGCGCGCCGGGGCTCGCCGTCGCCTGGGTCTCGTCGTACAGCTCGTACGGCGCGGTCGCCATCGGCACCACCATCCCGTGCACACCGTTGACCGCCTCGGAGAGCGGGGAGCGCTGCGGGGCGACGGCGACGACGGTGCAGCCGCGGCGGTAGGCCTGCTCGGCGAGCAGGGCGAGGCCCGGCTCGGTGCCGTCCGTGGTGGCGATGAGCAGCAGGTCGACCGACCCAGCCCAGCCGGGCAGCGCCCAGCGGAGCGCCCCGGCCGCGGGTGCGACACCGGTCGGGTGCAGCCGGGCGACCGGGGCCGATGCCCCGGCGAGCGCGGCGATGAGATCGGCCACGCCGGTGGCCGCGGTCCCAGGTCCCGCGATGAGGACGGCCCGGGGTCGGCCCTCGGGATTCAGCTCGGCGATTCCCGCCTCGGCGGCGTGCCGGGCGGCGGTGCGTACCCGCGCGCCTGCCTCAGCGGCGCCGCGGAGCAGTTCGCGGCGATCGGCGCGGGCGAGGGCTTCCGGGGCGTCGAGGAGTGACTCGTCGAGCATGGCGGTGGGCCTCCGATTCGCCGTACGGGTGCGGGGGCGGGCTCTGCGTGGCGCACGCAGCGTTATACGATATTACGTTGCGTGAGGTGTCGTCACGTGGGTCGGCGAGCTTCGTCCACGAGCAGGACAGGGATGCCGTCGCGTACGGGGTAGGCCAGGCCGCAGTCCTTGCCGGTGCAGATCAGCTCGGGCGTGTCAGCCGCCGTTTCGTCGCCGAGCGGGGCGTGGCAGGCCGGGCAGGCGAGGATCTCCAGAAGGCCGGCTTCGAGCGGCATAGGGGCGTCCCTTCGAACATGTCGAACATGTGGTTGAAACCCAATGCATACGTATTGGGTTTTGGCCACGTCAGCCTACCGCCGGGGGACGGCCGGCGCGGGTCGGCGGGTCGGGGTCCGCCGACTGTCCGGTGCGGTGCGTGCGGTGCGCGGTGACCTCATGGCACCGCCGCCCGGCCTGCACGGAGAACCGT
>NZ_JBHXFA010000211.1:0-9072 GCF_042724175.1 Streptomyces sp. NPDC127084 | reverse complement strand
CGCCGGGCGCACCCCAGGGTCCCGGGCTCGGCCGGGCCGTCCTCGGAGGGCGGGGGCGGGGCGACCGTGGAGGGGCAGTCGGGCGAGGAGCAGACCCCGGGCTGCGGCTGCCTGCTGGCCGGAGCGGTGTCGGGGATCTGCCTCCTGGCGTTCATCGGCGCCTTGACCCAGGGCGAGGTGGGCTCGGCCCTCATCTGCCTGGCGGTGTCGCTACTGGCAGGCATCGGTGCTGCCCGCGGGGTGTCACGACCGTCGCCCGCCGCCGTCGCCCGCCGACGCCCGGGACGGTATGTGTGCCCGTGCGACCTGCAGGGCATCGACCGCGCACTGGTGGTACGCGCTGCCACCGCCGTCGAGGCGATCACGACGTCGCAGGCACACCGCCGCGACGTCGTCGACAGCGCCCGCAACACCGTGGAACTCCCCCATACCCTCTGGCAGATCGCCAAGGACACGGAGAAGATCAGCGCGTTGGCGATGAAGCACAGGCAGGCCCTCACCTCCAGCCCTGGCACGGCCGTCGATACCGTCCTGGCCTCCCAGAACGCGGCCCTGACGACCAGCCGGGACGCCGTGACCGCGCGCGTGACCGCTCTTGAGGAGTACGCCCGCCAGGCCCGCGGCATCGACGCCCTGCTCGCGCAGCAGGACCGGCTGGAGGAACTGGAGCAGAGCAACCAGGACTATCTGGACCTGGTGGCCGAGACCAGCGCCGACGCCTTCTCCGTCGGGCAGGCCGAGGATGCGAGCCGCCAGGCCGCCGTCGCGTCGACCGCACTCGCCGAGGCGGTCCAACGCGCCCGCGACGCGGCCGAGCTGGCTCTGCCCGCGGATTCCTGAACGTACCCGGGAACGGCGGGCGGCAGCTCGCGGGAACCTGCCGTGGACGCCCGCCCGGATGATGGGCCAGTACCTGGTGCAGACGTCCCACCGCCGCTCCGACCGACGCCCACCGGCTGCCGTGCAGGCCGCCTTCGGCGGTCTGCGCGCCGTCTATGTACTCGGAGACGGACACCGCGATTTCGTCGGCCGTGACGATGAGATCACCGGACATCGACCGCCGTACGGCCGGTACCGGTACGCCGTTGCGGCGCGCGAACTCGCCCAGCCGCAGGGCCTCCTGCTCCCCATCCAGTTCAGTGCCCGGCGGATAGGTCTTCACGAACCACCGGCGGCCGGCGTTGTCGTCTGCCAGGTAGTTGCGCGTCGCGGTCCCCCGCGGGCCGTCGACGACCGAGGTGGGGCGATCCGGTAGAACAGCGACAGGAGGCCGGCCACGCTGTTCGGCTCGGACTCAGCGGTCATCTCGCACCAGCCCATCTCCGTATAGAGGCGCCCGGTCCGGATGCCCTCGATCGCGACGCGGGTGTACGGGACGGTCCTGTGGGTGATTCCCGCACGCACAGGCCTGGGGGCACAGTGCGCGGCGCATGCAGACGCGCGGCCACTGGTCCAAGCCGTGTGCCGCCTCGCGGTCGCGGATCTTCCGCAGTCCGGGAGTGAGCCCGCTGCCGCTGATGAGCTGGAATCCGCAGCGCGCGTAGTAGGGGGCGTTCCACGGGACTTGGGCGAACGTCGTGAGGGTCAGGGCGAGTGCGCCCTCGCTTGCGGCGTGAGCCGCCGCATGCTCCAGCAGCAGTCGGCCGATGCCGAGCCGCGCGCTGGCCGGATGCACGGAGACCTGCTCGACGTGGAGGTTTCCGTCGACTCGGTCAGCGATCAGGTAGGCGACCGGGGCGTCGGAGTGGTCAGCCGCGACCCAGGCCAGCCCGGCGCGGTGGTAGCGGGCCAGTTCACCGAGCGGAAGCGGGTCGTCCTCGGCGATCTCTGACATGCCGACGTCGCGGAAGCACTGCCCGGCGGCTCTTTCGAGGTCCTGGAGGAGTGACAATTCGTCAAGGCGCACGTCACGGATCTGCATGGACGCATTTTCCACAGCACCCTGGGCGGGCACACACCGATTATGCGGCGTCTCCTCGATCGGGTGCCCAGCAGACCGTTCACGGACCGTTCCGCGGGTGGCTGCGCCAGGGTGTGTGCGGTCTTTTGACCACGTTGCCGCAGGCTGCTGGGCTCCACCCCGCGCGGGGTGGAGCCCAGCTCCATGTGCGACACCTGCTCGTCGGTCAGCTACGGAAAGACACGGGAGGCCACGGACGCCGAACTCATTACACGTGGGCCGGGAACAACCTCAGCCCGAGACCGGCGCTCAGTCGATCAGTGACCGTGCGACTTCGTTGCCGGCTTCCGTATTGGCGATCCAGGCGCGACTTCCCAGCTTGGGCTCCCAGGAAAGGCGCTCAAGGTCATCGAGTACCAACCGGACAACTTCGCCGACCTCCCCCCTCCACGGCGAGAATCCCTCTGCGGCAAGTTCACCGATCTGGATCAGGCCATTCTCGAGCAGGAAGTGCAGCAGTTCGGCGAAGAACTCCTTCCACGGTCGCCCCGTCGTTCCTTCCCGCGCTGCCCAGATGAGCTGATCAATCGGTACCCAATCGTCCAGCCCTTCGATCAACACGTCAGCGAACACACTTCTGTCGATCATGGCAAGTGAACCTTCAGCGCCTTTCCACCGCTACCAGGAGAGATATCGATCGTCGCTCCACCGGAGGCCGATGCCGTTCTCCACTGGATCACGGTGCCATCCTCGAGTCGATACACCTCGGGGATCCGCGGACCCCGCGCCGGGAGTCTCTCAGCGCCGGCAGTCCAGCGGTCGAAGGCGCTGCGCATTGTCTGCTCATCAGGCATTTCCCGAACATGCCCCTGCCTCCCCTTCGGTAGATCGTCGAACTCGGACTGCCATACCCCGCACGGTCCGTTGCTGTTGTGAACGAGTACCGGAGTCCTGCCCGCCAGCACATAGTACGTATGCAGGTCGTTGACGGTCAGGTTGTACGCCGGCTGGAGTGTCTTCCAGCGGCGTACCTTGCTGATCGGTGCCGGGTCGCCGCTGGAACTCCGCAGGGAGTCACCAGCGTTGAGGTCGGCGGCCGCAGTCCACTTCTTCGACGCGGCAGACCAGACGGGGTGGTTGTCCGTCGCTGTCACGGAGTCTTCTCCGCGGCGCCCGTCCAGGGTGATTTCGGTGAAGTCGAGATCATCCGGAGTGTAAATGGTGGCTTCGACCCGTCGCGGTCCGGTTACGTCGGTGCGGGGATCTGTCGCAAGCACCGAGTCGCCTACACGGATCTGCTCGATCGGCTGTGAGGAGCCGTCACCCATCAGTACACGGGTTCCAGCCGGGAAGCTGTTCGTGCGCGGGCAGTTCGGCGCCTTCCTGAAGACGTCCTTGAGATCATCGAAGATCTTCTTGGTGCTGGAGCCGTACTTCTCCGCGTAGCGTGCCCACTTGGCAGGGGTGGTGGCCCAGCCGGCCAAGGGGATCATGGAGGCGCAGGCAAGGCCTGCGTCGGTCCAGGCGCCTTCGCGGCCGATGGGTTGGAAGTGCTGGATAGTGCCTTCGATGGCGTAGATGGCGCAGTTCGCGCCGTCGGCGACCTCGCCGAACGCCGGAATCATGCCGAGGATGTCCAGCCCGCCGTGGAGCAGGTCGAGCCGCACTCCGAACGAGATGTCGGGCGGGAGCATGCCGGTCCCGAGGAAGGTGATGATCCCCGCGCCGAGCTTGATGAGGTTGCGCTTCTTGGCTGCGGCCTCTTCGGCCTGCCGCTTCTGGACCTCCTTGTTGTACTCGTCGATCATGTAGCGCTCGACGGTCTCGCCGTGCTTGATCTGCGCGTCCTTGGCGCTCATGCCGGCGTTGGTCGCGGAGACCTTGGCGGCTTCGGCGGCCTTGAAGGCGCTTGCGGCGTAGTCCGCGGCGGCCAGGGAGCTGGCGTAGGCCGCGGCGGCCGACTGCTCGGCGCTCGCCGCGCTGCGCGCTGCCTGCCACTCCGCGTCACGTGCGGTGGCCGCGGATGCCGCCGCGTCGTTGGAGGACTTGCGCGCGCTGTCGGCGGACTGCTTGGCCTGGTCGGCGTAGCCGGCCGCCTCGGCGGCGTGTGCGGCGGCCTGCTTGGCGTGGGCTTCGGCCGCGTTGGCGTCGTTCTGGGCGTCGGACGCGGCCTGGGCGGCCTTGAAGGCGTCCTCGTAGGCCCGGGCGGAGTCCTCACTGGCTGCGGCGGTGATCGCCTTGATCTGGGCGATGTGGGCCGCGTTGAGCTGATCGCGTCGCTTGGCGCGGTGCCGGCCGGACTCGATGAAAGTGCGCAGCTGGGTGTCGGGGCTGGCCAGTGCCGTTTCGGCGGCGGCCTTGACTTCGGGGGTGCCGCCTTCGGCGAGGCGTGCTGCCGCGACGCGGTCATCCTCCAGGCGTGCCCTGTGCTGACCGGTCTCGAGGAAGTCGTTCAGCGCCTTGGAGTCGGGGTGGTCCAGCGCGGCGGAGGCCGCCTCCTTCACCGCGGTTCCGCCGGCTTCCTCGATCCTGGTGACCTCGACACGGCGGTCGGGGGCGGCGGCCCGGTACTGGCCGGTGGTCAGGAAGGCACGTACCTCGGCAGGCGTTCCCTTGAGCGCGGTGGCGGCGGCATCGCGCAGGTCCTTGTACGCGCCCGTGAGCGCGATCTGGTTGACCTGCTGGCGTTCGTCCTGCTCGGTGGCCTTCTTCCAGCCGTCGGTGGCGTAGGCGACGACGGCCGCGTCGTCGCCGGAGAGGGCCGTCTCGGCGGCCGTGCGGGACCAGGGGCCGCGGACCTGCAGGGCGGTGAGGGCCATCTTGCGGCCAGCGGCGGCGATCCGCGCGGGGTCGGCTCCGGGCTGTTCGGCCTGGATGGCGAGCTGGGCGAAGTCGCCCTCGAGCTCGTTGCGTTCCTGCAGCAGCCGGTTCACTTCCGCCTTGGCCAGGTCGTACATCTCCTTGGCGTCGCGGGCTTCGTTGACCTGGGTGGTGGTGCGGGCGGTGACCTCCTCGGCCTCACGTGCACGGGCCTTGTCCTGCACCTCCTGGATCTGCTTGAGCGCCTGCCCGGACTTCTGGGCGGCGGCGAGGGCGTCGGCGGCGTTCGCCTTGGCCTTGTCGGCAGCGGCCTGGGCGTCGCCTGCGTGTTCTGCGGCCTTGCGGGCAGCGGCGGCGGCGTTTCGAGCGTGGGCGGCGGCCGAGCGGGCGGCTGCGGCCGACTCCTGAGCGGCTGCCGCTGCGGCGTTGGCGTGCGCACGGGCCTGCTCGGAGGCACGCTTGGCCTCGGCCGCGTGGCGGCGCGCGGAGTTCGCGGCGGCCTTGGCCTCGCCGTAGTGCACACCGGACTGCCTGGCCCAGCTGTCGGCCTCGTCGGCCTGGCCGGCGGAGGCGGTCATGTCGTTGATCGCAGAGAGAGCCGCGTCCAATGCCGCGCTGGAGTGCTTCAGGGTCTCGCGCATGGCGTCGGCGGAGTCCGCGATCCGCGTCGCCTCGGCGGCGGCACGATCGGCCTCGGCGGCGATGTCCTCGTGAACCTTGCCGGAGTTCGCGGCCAGCCAGGCGCCGTCGGCGGCCTGGGACGCGTACAGGGCGGCGGTGGACGCGTTGTGGGCTGCCGTTGCCGCGGCCTGGGCAGCTGCGTTCGCGGCGCGGGCGGCTGCGACGGCCGTGCGGGCTGCCGAGGCGGCCCGTCGGGCGGACTCGGCCGCGCGGCGCGCGGCGTCCGCTGCCCGCCGGGCGTCGCCCTTGGCGGCCTTGGTCTCCGCGGCCGCCTTCGCGGTCTCCTGCTTGGCGAGGGCGGCGGCGGTCTTGGCCTTGCGGGCTTGCTCCTCGGCACTCTTGCGCGCCTTCTCGGCGGCGGCTTGGGCGTCCTTGGTCTGCTGGGCCAGATCGGTGATCGTGGCGTGTTCCTGGTCCTGGGCGCGGGTGATGTGCTGGCCGTAGGTCAGGAAGTCGCGGACATCGTCGATCGAGCCGTTCAGTGCGTCGCTCGCGGCGCGCTTGGTGGCGGGGCCGCCACTCGCCTCGATCTGGGCGACGCGGAGGCGGGCGTCGTCGTCGCGTTGCGTGTACTGACCCTCGGCCAAGAACGCCTTGATGTCGTCGAGGCTGCCGGCCATGGCCTTGTCACCGGCTTCGCGGGTGGTGGGGCCCCCGCCTTCGGTGATGCGGGCGGCCTCAACGCGCTGGTCGTCGGCAAGCGGCGCTTTCCAGCCGTCCTTCATGAAGGCGGACAGCTGTTCGGGCGAGCCTTCGAGTGCCTTGCGGGCGGCCTCGCTGACACTTGGGCCGGCTTCGGTGACGAGCTTGAGCGCGGCTTCGCGCAGGTCGAGGTCCTCGGCGATCCTCTGGCCCTCGGCGAGGTAGGCGCGGATCTGCTCGTCGTTGCCGACGAGGGCTGATCCGGCGGCCGCCTTCACGGCCGGGCCGCCGTCCTTCCAGCTGTTGACGACGCGTTGGCGGTCGGACAGCGGAGGTGTGCCTGGTTCGTCCGCGACGGCGGGCGCCGCGGAGACCAGTCCGGCGAGCAGGGCGATGGGGAGCAGGCCACGGCTGGCCCTCCCGGCCAGCGTGTACCCCTGCTGCCACACCCCGGCCCGACGGCCTGTGTGGTGACGCACGAGAAGGTTCCCCCTTCGAGAGGTCGGTGTATTCCACGGCAGGTCAGGCCTCGGCCCATGAACAGGCCGCGGACAGAGTGGATAGGCCGTGGTCACGCGTGGAGGCGGGATCCGGCGCCGGCGTACTCAGGCCCCCCAGGCCGGCAGACGCCCAGATCCCCGCCGGGCATGGCAGCCCAGCGCAGGAGGAGTAAAGCACAACCAGCGTTGATGTGATTTCTACGTTCACTGACGGACAAACAGCACGGTTACCGATTCGAGATATTGATGGACGATCAGGGTGATGGATCGACGTTATGCTTCGTCGCGACCCCCCAGGCGATCTTGGCCGATCGTGCACTTGCGCGATCGGTCGTCCAGCTGCTCCGTTCGTCCCTCGCGTTCGAGGTGCACGGGGCCTGACCGAAAGAGAAGCCACACCAGTGCGTACACGCACCTGGCTGCCCGCAGCCATCGCGGTCGCCGCCGTCGCCGGGGTTCCCGCTCCGCTCGCCGCCGCAGCCGAGCCCGCACCCCCTGCCACCCCGGCCAACGCCCAAGCACCGTACGCGGTCGAGGACGGTGCCTACCCCTACCGGTCCGACGTCCTGGACGACACCGGAGCCGACCTGATCGCGGGCGACGGAAACATCGTCCAGGTCGAGTGCGGGAGCCACCAGATCGAGGTCTGGGCACTGAACCTGCCGGCCCACAACGACTCCAAGGTCTGCTTCGAGGCCGCCGACACCGGCTACCTGAAGGTGAACATCCCGCGGGCCTACCGAATCCGCACATACAGCCGCGACATCAGGGCGTCCGTCTCGATCGAGGGCACCACCGAGAACCTGACCGTTCCGAAGGACACGTCCAAGGGCTTCGGTGAGGCTCACCCCACCGACCCCAAGCAGGCGGTGGTGCTGGACCTGCGGGTCACCGGTACCGGCTCCAACACACCTCCCGGCGCCTCCGCCGACATCAAGGGCCTCGGCTTCAACGGCAAGTTGCTCATCGGTGACACCAAGCGCTGTTCCGCCGCGCTGGTCGACGCGCAGTGGGTCCTCTCCGCCAAGAGCTGCTTCGCCGACAAGCCGGCCGAGAGCAACGACGTCGCCGCCGGGGCTCCCAAGGAGAAGACCACCGTCGTACTGGGCAAGCCGCACATCAATCTGCTCGGCGGTCACACCAGCGAGATCGTGCAGTTGGTGCCGCATCCGGACCGGGATCTGGTCATGGCCCGGCTCGACAGGCCGGCCACCGGCATCGCCCCGGTACCCCTCTCCTCAACCGCGCCCGCCCCGGGCCAGCAACTGACCGTCGCCGGCTTCGGACGTACCAGGACCGAGTGGGCCCCGGGCATTCGCCACGAGGCCCTCTTCACCACCGGCGCCATGGAGGCGACCGGCTTCGACCTCATGGCCAAGACGCCCACCGACGCGACCGTGTGCGCGGGCGACGCCGGTGGCCCGGCGCTGCGCCAGGACGGCGTCAACAAGTACACCCTCTTCGGCGTCACCAGCCGGTCCTGGCAGGGCGACTGCCTCGGCAGCACGGGATCTCGCGCCGGTGCGTTCGCCACCAGGGTCGACGACCTCGGCCAGTGGGTCCTGCAGAGCCGTGCCCTCGCCCCTGGATGGAAGACCGAGACCCTCGTCCAGACCGGCACCAGCCTCTACCAGGGCATCCGCCTGGCCGACGGCTCCTGGACCGGCTTCACCGACGTCCAGGCCAAGGCCGGCGACATCAACGGTGTCCGGGCAGCCGCGGCCGCGGGCATCAACGCCGACACCCACGTGGTCGCCCTCGGCGGCGACGGCCGCATCCACCACACCGTCCGCAAAGCCGACGGCGACTGGTCGAAATTCGGTGACGTCGGCGATGTCGCCGGCGTCCTCGGCAACGTCACACAGGTCTCGGCCGTCTCCGTCGGCAACGACCTCCACGTCGTGGCTGTCGCCGACGGGAAGCTGTTCCACACCCTCCGCAACGCCACCGGTCACTGGTCCCGCTTCGGGGACGTCTCCGGAGCCGCCGGACCGATCGGCACCGTGACCGCCGCCGCCACCGCAAGCGTCGGCGGTGAGCTCCAGGTCATCGCGGTCAACGGCGGCAAGGCATTCCACACCGTCCGCAACACCGCCGGACAGTGGGCTCCTTGGGGCAACGTCGCTCAGGCCGCCGGCACCACCGGCCCCATCACGGCCGTGAGCATGGCAGGCACCGGCGGCGACGCGCAGATTGTCATCGCCACTGACAACGGCACCCGCCAGTACCACGCCATCCGCAAGGCCGACCGCACCTGGACCACCTTCGGCGACCTGAAGGACTACCTCGGCACGGCCACCGCCAAGTCCCTGGGCGCCGCCCACGTCGACGGTGAGCTCCAGCTCACCACCACCACCTCCGACAACAAGCTCCTCCACATCATCCGCCACGCCGACGGCACCTGGTCCCCGACCACCACCGTCAACCTCCAAGGCGTCACCGGCACCCCCGGCACCACATCGAGCACCGGCACCCTCTGACCTGCGGGACCCGTACTTCACTACCTGGTGAACGGAAAGGGTGTGGGGC
>NZ_JBHXFA010000210.1:0-9152 GCF_042724175.1 Streptomyces sp. NPDC127084 | reverse complement strand
CCACGGTTTCCTGCAAAAGCCGGGCCCGCTGCCGCTTTCCTGGGACGACGCGCGTACCTCGCCGAGATCCCGGATCAACTAGGTTGGTGGGGCAGCGGGGCACATGCAGGCAAGAAAGAAGTGGGCCGATGTCAGACAACGCAGCAAGCCGCACCCGGCTGGGCCGGACGCCCGAGTGGGCCGCTCTCGAACGCCACCGCGAGCAACTCGGGGACACCCATCTGAGGGAGTTGTTCGCCGGCGACGCGGGCCGCGGCGGCCGGTACACCCTCCGGGTCGGCGATCTGCACCTCGACTACTCCAAGCACCTGGTGACCGACGAGACCCTGGAGCTGCTGCGCGAGCTGGCGGCGGCCACCGACGTCGCCGGGCTGCGGGACGCCATGTTCCGCGGCGAGAAGATCAACACCACCGAGCGGCGTGCCGTGCTGCACACCGCGCTGCGCGCCCCGCGTGACGCCGTCGTCGAGGTCGACGGCGAGAACGTGGTGCCCCAGGTGCACGCGGTACTCGACCAGATGAGCGCGTTCGCCGAGCGGATCCGCTCCGGAAGCTGGACCGGGTCCACCGGAAAGCCCATCAGGAACGTGGTGAACATCGGCATCGGGGGCTCCGACCTCGGCCCGGCGATGGCCTACGAGACGCTCCGCGCCCGCACCGCACGGCATCTGACGTTCCGCTTCGTCTCCAACGTGGACGGGGCCGATCTGCACGAGGCGATCCGGGATCTCGACCCGGCAGAGACGCTGTTCATCATCGCCTCCAAGACGTTCACCACCATCGAGACCATCACCAACGCCACTTCCGCCCGAGACTGGCTGCTCACCGAGCTGAAGGCCGGCCCGGAAGCCGTCGCCCGGCACTTCGTGGCCCTGTCGACCAATGCCGGGAAGGTCGCGGAATTCGGCATCGACACCGCCAACATGTTCGAGTTCTGGGACTGGGTCGGCGGGCGGTACTCCTATGACTCGGCCATCGGGCTCCCCCTGATGATCGCCATCGGCCCCGAGTACTTCCGGGAGATGCTCGACGGCTTCCACCTCGTGGACGAGCACTTCCGCACCGCACCGCCCGCCGAGAACGCACCGCTGCTGCTCGGTCTGCTCGGTGTCTGGTACGGAGCCTTCTTCGACGCCCAGTCCCACGCGGTGCTGCCGTACTCGCACTACCTGGGCAAGTTCACGGCGTATCTCCAGCAGCTCGACATGGAGTCCAACGGCAAGTCCGTGGACCGCGAGGGCAACCGGGTCGACTGGGCGACCGGCCCCGTCGTCTGGGGCACTCCGGGCACCAACGGACAGCACGCGTATTACCAGCTGCTCCACCAGGGCACCCGGTTCATCCCGGCCGACTTCATCGGCTTCGCCCGGCCCGTGGACGAGCTGTCCCCGCCGCTCGCCGCCCAGCACGACCTGCTGATGGCCAACTTCTTCGCCCAGACGCAGGCCCTGGCCTTCGGAAAGACCGCGGACGAGGTACGGGCCGAAGGCGTCCCGGAGGAGCTGGTGGCGCACAAGACGTTCACCGGCAACCACCCCACCACCACGGTCCTGGCAGGTGAGCTCACCCCGTCCGTACTGGGCCAGCTCGTCGCGCTCTACGAGCACAAGGTGTTCGTGCAGGGTGCGATCTGGAACATCAACTCCTTCGACCAGTGGGGAGTCGAGCTCGGCAAGGTGCTCGCCAAGCGCATCGAGCCGATGCTGACCGAAGGCACCGGCGCGGGGGAGCTCGACAGTTCTACCGCCTCACTCGTGGGCACCTACCGCGGTCTGCGCGGAAGGTCGTCCGAAGCCTCGGAGCGGTAGGGGCGGGAGCCGATGACGGGGGAGGGGACCGTGCGGCTGAGACCGCCGGACAACACGCTGAGCGAACGGGCCGTCGGCTGGTGGCGTACCCGGTTGCTGGTGGCCGCGTTCGGCCCGGTGGCCGTTCTGGGGGTGCTGGCCGCGTCCATCGGACCGGCCACGACCTGGCTGCTCGCCGCCGCGGTCGCGGTGGCGGTGATCGGCGTGGCGGGCGCGGTCTTCTTCCCCTCCTGGTGGTACCGGCTGCACCGGTGGGAGGTCACGGACGAGGCCGTGTACATCCGGACCGGCGCGTTCTGGCAGGAGTGGCGGATCGCGCCGATGTCCCGGATCCAGACCGTGGACACCGTACGCGGGCCCCTGGAGCGGGTCTTCAGGCTCTCCACCGTTACTGTCACGACCGCGTCGTCCAAGGGCGCGCTCAGGATCGAGGGCCTCGACCACGAGCTCGCGGCGGAGCTGGCCGCCCAGCTGACCCGGGTCACCCAGGCCACCCCGGGCGACGCCACATGACCGAAGGCCCTGAGGCGAAAGATTACGCTGCGGTGGCCGCGGACATGGGGGAGGCCGCGGTGGCCGCGGACCCGGTGGCGGACGCCGAACCGGTGGAGGACGGGGGCTGGCGCAGTCTCGACCGGCGCTCCGTCCTGCTCACCGCGCTCGTCATGACCGGTGTGGCGGGCGGTGCGGCCCTGCCGGTGTTCGTCGGGCTGACCGGCGCCCTGCCCTGGCGGCAGGCGCTCGGCTGGGTGCTCGGCGGGGCCGTCCTGCTGATCGGCGCGGGCACGGCCGCCGACCATGTGCGTTGGCGCCGCACCCGTTACCGCGTCGGACCGGAGCGCGCCGAGCTCCACACCGGACTGCTGCTGGCCAGGCGCCGCTCGCTCGCCCGGGAGCGCATCCGCAGTGTCGATCTGACGGCCAATCCGCTCCAGCGCGTACTGGGGCTGGTCAAGGTCCGTATCGGCACCGGTGAGCACACGGGTGACGGACAGTCCACCCTGGAACTCGACCCGGTCACCACGGCCGAGGGCGAGCGGCTGCGGCGCGCGCTGCTGGCCCACACGGCGGCGGCCGGAGCCGGGACACACACCGGCGGGGTACTCGCCGCCTTCGACCCGCGCTGGATCCGGTACGCGCCGCTGTCCTTCGTCGCCCCGCTGCTCGGCGGAGCGGCCGTCGGCGCGGTGATGCAGATCAGCGAATGGTTCGGCGTCCAGGGCGAGGTGATCGACTGGACCGCGGAGCGCTTCGCGGACACCCCGCTGCTGTGGGCAGGCGCCATGATCGCGGCCGGAGTCCTGGTGGCAGGGGTGGTGGGCGCCCTCGGACTCTGGATCGAGATGTGGTTCGGATACCGCCTCGAGCGAGAGCCGGGCGGCACGCTGCGGCTGCGCCGAGGGCTGCTGACCGCCCGCTCGCTGTCCATAGAGGAGCGGCGGCTGCGCGGCGTCGAACTGGTCGAGCCGCTGGGCGTAAGGCTGTTCGGCGCGGCACGCGTGGACGCGGTCGCGACCGGCCTCGCGAACGACGAGGGCGACACCCACACCGATATCAAGACCCTGCTGCCGCCTGTGCCGAGAGCCGTGGCGGACCGCGCGGTCGCGGATGTGCTGAGGGAGCCGACCGCTCCGACGAACGTCCCTCTCACCCGGCATCCCCGGGCCGCCCGCAGGCGCAGACTGCGCTGGTCGCTGACCTGCGCCATGCTGCCGGCGGCCGTACTCGCCGGGTGGGGCGCCGCACTGTCCGACGGCGATCTGCCGCTCCACGCGGCGGCGCTCTGCGCGCTGCTCCTCCCGCCGCTCGCCGTACTGCTCGCCCTGGACGCCTACCGGAACCTCGGCCATGCGATCGGCGGCCCCTATCTGCTGGCCCGGTCGGGCACCCTGCGCCGCGGCACGGTCGCCCTCCAGCGGTCCGGGATCATCGGCTGGACCCTCAAGCAGTCCTGGTTCCAGCGCCGCGCGGGACTGCTCACCCTGACCGCCACCACGGCGGCCGGAGCCGGTGCCTACACGGTGTACGACGCGGACGAGTACGAGGTGCTGCACTTCGCCGACCGGGCGGTCCCGGGGCTGCTGGAGAGGTTTCTGGAGCCTCCCGAAGGGGCGCGGGTACCGGGCCAGCCACCCGGAAAATGACCGGGTGGCGCACACTCCCTCTGCTACGGTCGAACGTATGAGGATCAAGCGCGCTGCGATGACGACGACGCCGGAGAGTGTCCCGGCGCGCTGACTGCTGTCCTAGTCGAAAGCCCCGGGGCGAGTGCCCCGGGGCTTTCGCCTGGGGACCCCCGGCCGCGCGCGGGGGAAGGCCGCTCGCCCCCGACCGCGAGGAGCCCCCATGCACGACCACCGCAGACTCGGCCGCGAGCTCGACCTGTTCGACACCGACCCGCTGATCGGCGCGGGACTGCCGTACTGGCTGCCCGACGGCGCGACCGTACGGCACACCCTGGAGGAGTACATCCGCGACGCCGAGCGGCAGGCGGGATACCGGCACGTCTACTCACCCGTGCTCGGCAAACGGGAGCTGTACGAGATCTCAGGACACTGGGCGCACTACAGCGACGACATGTTCCCGCCGATGGACCTCGGTGGCGAACAGGTCGTACTGAGACCGAGCCTGTGCCCCCACCACGCGCTGATCTACCGCTCCCGCTCCCACAGCTACCGCGAACTGCCCCTGCGCATGGCCGAACTGGGCGGCATGTACCGCTCGGAGCTGTCCGGTGTGCTCGGCGGACTGACCCGGGTCCGCTCGATCCAGTTGAACGACGCCCATGTCTTCTGCACCCTCGACCAGGTCGCCGACGAGGTGGCGGCCGCACTGGAGCTGATCCGCCGCGCCTACCGCGCCCTCGGCATCACCCCGGCCCGCTTCCGGCTCTCCCTCCCGGGGCCGGGTGGCAAGTACGTCGACGCTCCGGAGCTCTGGCGGCGCTCGACCGCCCTGCTGACCGAGGTCCTTGAACGTTCCGGCCTGCCCCACGAGGCGGTCGGCGGCGAGGCCGCGTTCTACGGGCCGAAGATCGACGTACAGATCGCCGACAGCGCGGGCCGGGAGTCCACCCTGTCGACCGTGCAGGTCGACTTCCACCAGCCTGAGCGATTCGATCTGCACTACATCGGCCCGGACGGCGCCAAGCACCGGCCGGTCATGGTGCATCGCAGCGTCATCGGCAGTGTGGAGCGTGCCGTCGCGCACCTTGTCGAGCAGTACGGCGGGGCCTTCCCCGCCTGGTTGGCCCCCACCCAGATGGTGATCCTCCCCGTCTCCGAGGGCGAGCGGGAGCGGGCGGAAGCGCTCGCCGGGAGCTGCGACGCCATCGGGCTGCGCGCCGAGATCGCCGGGCCGGAGCGCGGCAGCCTGGGCGCCCGCGTCCGGGAGGCGCGGCTGGTGCCGTACCAGGCGGTCATCGGCGCCAGGGAAGCCACCGACGACCGGGTCGCCCTGCGGCTGCGGAACGGACGCCGACTCGATCCGCTGCCGGTCGTGGACGTCATCGACCGGATCGGCGCACTCGTCCGGGACCACAGCACCGAGCTGTGGGACAGCGCCGACGGGTGACGGATCGGGCGCCGGGCCCGTCGAGCCGGTCCGGGGCCCTCCGGAAGGCACCGGGCGGGTGTCTCCGCGGGCCGGCCGGTGACCGGTGGGGGCTCGGTGGTGGACGGCGGTCACGCGCCGCCCGGGCGGCTGTCTCCGCAGGCCAGGCCAGCCAGGCCAGGCCGTGGCCGTGGGCGGCTCGGCAGTGAGGTGTGGCCAGGGACGGTGAGCGGCTTTCAGGGCGGGTGTCGTCGCGGGCGGGGCGTGGCCGGTGGTGGCTCGGCGGTCGGGTGTGGTCAGGCGGGTGAGGCGCGGACGGGCCTGATTCCTTGCCGTTGTGCGACGAGGAGCGGCCGGACGCACCGACGGCCCCGTTCCGCTGCGGAACGGGGCCGTGGGCGTGGGTACCGGGAGCCGGGGCCAAGGGCCTACGGGGAAGCCGGTGGATACAGCCCGCGCGGAAGCTGGGACGCCGCCGCCGAGTCGAGCAGCCAAAGCGTCCTCGCCCGCCCGTACGCACCGGCGGCCGGAGCCTGGATCTCACCCGCGCCGGACAGCGCGATCCGCGCCGCGTTCGCCTTGTCCTCGCCCGCCGCGAGCAGCCACACCTCGCGTGCCGCGCGGATCGCCGGAAGCGTCAGCGAGATCCGGGTCGGCGGTGGCTTGGGCGCGCCATGGACGCCGACCACCGTGCGCTCGGTCTCCCGTACCCCCGGATGCTCCGGGAACAGGGAGGCGACATGCGTGTCCGGGCCGACTCCCAGCATCAGCACGTCGAAGGTCGGCACATCACCATGGTCCTCGGGACCCGCGGCGGCTGCCAGCTCCCGCGCGTACGCCGTGGCCGCGGTGTCCGCGTCATTGCCGTACGGGCCGTCGGACGCGGGCATCGGGTGCATCCGGGAGGGGTTCAGCGGTACCGAGTCCAGCAGGGCCTCGCGGGCCTGGGTGACATTGCGCTCCGCGTCGCCCTCCGGTAGGAAGCGCTCGTCGCCCCACCACAGGTCCAGCCGTGACCAGTCGATGGCGTCCCGCGCGGGCGCGGCGGCCAGCGCGGCCAGCAGACCGTTTCCGTTGCGCCCGCCGGTGAGGACCACCGACGCCGAACCGCGCGCGGCCTGGGCGTCCACGATCTTCGTGATCAGCCGGGCCGCGGCGGCCTGCGCCATCAGCTGCTTGTCGCGGTGGACGACGAGCTGGGGTGCGCTCATTTCGACTCCGCCTTCCTGGCCGGGGGCTTCGCCGCGGCCTTCTTCTGCGGCGCGGAACCCTCCGTGGCGGTCTGCGCGGGAGCGGACCGCGGAACCTCGCCGGAGGCGATGTCCAACCGGTCGACGCCGTACCGCAGCGCTGACGCGTAGATGTCGTCCGGGTCGAGCCGCCGCAGCTCCTCCGCGATCAGCTCCGCCGTGTCCCGCCGCTTCAATGCCACCGCGCGGTCCGGCTGGCCCTCGATGGAGAGGGTGGCGATGGAGCCGTCGGACCGGCCCAGCTCGATCGGGCCCTGCTTGGTCTCCATCCTTACGGAGGTCAGGCCCGGGCCCGCCGAAACCGAGCGCTGCACCGGCACCTTGAGCCGGTCGGCGAGCCACATGGCGAGCAGCTCGCAGCTCGGGTTGTACTCCTCGCCCGCCACCTCGACCGAGGTCACCTTCCAGGGCGCCTGGTCCAGTGCGGCGGCGAGCATCGAACGCCACGGGGTGATCCGGGTCCACGCCAGATCCGTGTCACCCGGGGTGTAGGCGTCGGCCCTGGCTGTGAGCTCGGCGATCGGCTGCTCGCAGGCATAGGTGTCGGTGACCCGGCGCTGTGCCAGCGCACCCAGGGGGTCCGACGCAGGGTCGACCGGTGCGTGCACCGGCCACCACACCACCACCGGCGCGTCCGGCAGCAGCAGCGGGAGCACGACCGAGTTGGCGTGGTCGGCGACCTCGCCGTACAGCCGCAGGACGACCGTCTCACCGGTGCTGCCGGCGTCGGCGCCCACCCGCACCTCGGCGTCGAGACGCGCCTTCGCCTTGTCGCGCGGCGACCGGGAGACCCTCTTGATCACCACGAGGGTGCGCGAGGGGTGCTCGCGGGACGCGTCGTTGGCGGCCTTGAGCGCGTCGTAGGCGTTCTCCTCGTCGGTGACGATGACCAGGGTGAGCACCATGCCGACGGCCGGTGTGCCGATCGCCCGACGGCCCTTCACCAGAGCCTTGTTGATCTTTCCTGACGTGGTGTCCGTGAGGTCGATCTTCATGGCCGACGCCAGCTCCGTCCGTCTCGTGCGAGCATTTCGTCCGCCTCGGCCGGACCCCAGGTCCCGGCCGGGTACTTCGCGGGCTTGCCGTGCCGGTCCCAGAACTCCTCGATCGGGTCGAGGATCTTCCAGGACAACTCGACCTCCTCGACCCTCGGGAAGAGGTTGGAGTCGCCCAGCAGCACATCGAGGATCAGCCGCTCGTACGCCTCCGGGCTGGACTCCGTGAAGGACTCGCCGTAGGCGAAGTCCATCGAGACGTCCCGGACCTCCAGCGAGGTGCCCGGCACCTTGGAGCCGAACCGCAGGGTGACGCCCTCATCCGGCTGGACCCGGATGACCAGGGCGTTCTGCCCCAGCTCCTGGGTGGCGGTGCGGTCGAAGGGGGAGTGCGGGGCACGCTGGAAGACCACCGCGATCTCGGTGACCCGGCGTCCGAGCCGCTTGCCGGTGCGCAGATAGAAGGGGACGCCCGCCCAGCGGCGGTTGTCGATCTCCACCTTGATGGCCGCGTAGGTGTCGGTCTTGGAGTTCGGGTCGGTGCCCTCCTCCTCCAGATAGCCGACCACCTTCTCGCCGCCCTGCCAGCCAGCCGTGTACTGCGCGCGCACGGTGCCCGCCGCCAGGTCCTTCGGCAGCTTCACGGCCCCCAGCACCTTGGTCTTCTCCGCCGCGAGCGCGTCCGCTTCGAAGGAGGCGGGCTCCTCCATGGCGGTCAGCGCCAGCAGCTGGAGCAGATGGTTCTGGATCACGTCACGGGCGGCACCGATGCCGTCGTAGTAGCCCGCCCGGCCGCCGATGCCGATGTCCTCGGCCATGGTGATCTGGATATGGTCCACATACGACCGGTTCCAGATCGGCTCGAAGAGGGTGTTGGCGAAGCGCAGCGCCAGGATGTTCTGGACGGTCTCCTTGCCGAGGTAGTGGTCGATCCGGAACACCTGGTCCGGGTCGAACACCTCGTGGACGATCGAGTTGAGCTCCTTGGCGGAGGCCAAGTCGTGGCCGAAGGGCTTCTCGATGACGGCGCGCCGCCAGGAGCCGTCCTTCTGCTCGGCCAGACCGTGCTTCTTGAGCTGCTTGACGACCTTGGGGAAGAACTTCGGGGGCACCGAGAGGTAGAAGGCGAAGTTGCCGCCGGTGCCCTGCACCTGGTCCAGCTCGGTGATCGTCTTCTTCAGGTTCTCGAAGGCGGCGTCATCGTCGAAGTCGCCCTGGACGAAACGCATCCCCTGGATCAGCTGCTGCCAGACCTCCTCGCGGAACGGGGTGCGCGCGTGCTGCTTGACCGAGTCGTGCACCTCCTGGGCGAAGTCCTCGTCGTCCCACTCGCGCCGGGCGTAGCCGACGAGCGAGAAGCCCGGCGGCAGCAGACCCCGGTTGGCGAGGTCGTAAACGGCAGGCATCAACTTCTTACGTGACAAATCGCCCGTAACGCCGAAAATCACCAGGCCCGACGGCCCCGCGATACGCGGGAGCCGGCGGTCCGCGGGGTGGCGGGCCGGATTAGCGCCGGGTGGGGGGGGGCAAATGAGACACCCGCCCCA
>NZ_JBHXFA010000209.1:0-9219 GCF_042724175.1 Streptomyces sp. NPDC127084 | reverse complement strand
CCGCGTCTCGGCCCGGTGGCCTAGACCGTGTACGAGTCGGTCTGCCCGGAGTTCGCGGGACGCTCGTGCTGTGACCGGGCCTTCGTGCTACCCGCATCCGGGCGGCGGGGGCGCGCGTCAGTGTGTCGCCGGGACGTACGGCCCCAGGGCCGCCGCCAGCTCCTCATGGACGCGCGCCTTGATCAGCGTGCCCTCGGGGGTGTGCTCCTCGGACAGCACCTCGCCCGCCGCGTGCACCCGCGAGACCAGAGCGCCTTCCGTGTACGGCAGCAGCGCCTCGATCTCGACCTCGGGCCTGGGAAGTTCGGCGTCGATGAGCGCCAGCAGCTCATCCATGCCGCTGCCGGTACGGGCCGACACGGCGATCGCGTGCCGCTCGATACGCAGCAGCCGCTGCAACACCAGCGGATCAGCCGCATCCGCCTTGTTGACCACCACGATCTCGGGCACGTCCACCGCGCCGACATCCCGGATCACCTCGCGTACCGCGGCGAGCTGCTCCTCGGGAGCGGGGTGCGAGCCGTCGACCACATGGAGGATGAGATCGGACTCGCCGACCTCCTCCATGGTGGAGCGGAACGCCTCCACGAGGTGGTGCGGCAGGTGGCGTACAAAACCGACGGTGTCGGCCAGCGTGTACAGCCGGCCGCTCGGGGTCTCGGCGCGGCGTACGGTCGGGTCCAGGGTGGCGAACAACGCGTTCTCCACCAGGACTCCGGCTCCGGTGAGCCGGTTGAGCAGCGAGGACTTACCGGCGTTGGTGTATCCGGCGATCGCGACGGAGGGGATCTTGTTCCGCCGGCGCTCCTGCCGCTTGATCTCGCGGCCCGTCTTCATCTCCGCGATCTCCCGGCGCATCTTCGCCATCTTCTCGCGGATCCGTCGCCGGTCCGTCTCGATCTTGGTCTCACCGGGGCCTCGGGTGGCCATACCGCCACCGCCGCCGCCACCCATCTGCCGGGACAGCGACTGACCCCAGCCCCGGAGCCTGGGCAGCATGTACTGCATCTGGGCCAGCGCCACCTGCGCCTTGCCCTCGCGGGACTTGGCGTGCTGGGCGAAGATGTCGAGGATCAGGGCGGTGCGGTCCACCACCTTGACCTTGACGACGTCCTCGAGGTGGATCAGCTGGCCGGGGCTGAGCTCACCATCGCAGACGACGGTGTCGGCTCCGCTGTCGGCGACGATGTCCCGCAGCTCGTCGGCTTTGCCGGAGCCGATGTATGTCGCCGGGTCCGGCTTGTCGCGACGCTGGATGACGCCGTCGAGCACGAGGGCACCCGCCGTCTCGGCGAGCGCGGCGAGCTCCGCCAGCGAGTTCTCCGCGTCCTGCACGGTCCCGGAGGTCCAGACTCCGACCAGCACCACGCGCTCAAGGCGGAGCTGCCGGTACTCGACTTCGGTGACGTCTTCGAGCTCGGTGGAGAGTCCGGCCACACGCCGCAACGCGGCACGTTCGGTGCGGTCGAACTGTTCGCCGTCCCGGTCCGCGTCGACCTCGTAGCTCCAGGCGACGTCCTCTTCCATCAGGGCATCGGCTCGAAGGCTCTCGGTGCGGCTGGTGTCCGCGAAGCTCTGTGCGTCCTGGGAAGGGGATGAAGAGGAGGTCATTGGATCCTTACGTAGATGGGAAAACGATGCGAAGCGAGGTAACGACAGTCACAACGCGTCACCGAATGGGAAAAATTCCCGAGCGGTCGCCATATCGATGGTCGCACGGTGCCGTGGCGGTCGTCACCCTGGTTTCGCCCGGCTGCCACGGCATCCACCCGGAGCTGCTCGCCCGCTACCGCGCGGCCTCGGGCTGCGCCGCCTTCGCCGTCCTGTCAGCCGTCGCCGTCGGCGAGTCGCTGCGCCAGTCGGCGTGGCCGGACATGCGCGGTGTCTTCGCCGCGTACAGCCAGCCCCGGAAGAAGGCTGAGAGATCCCGGCCCGCGGTCTGCGAGGCCAGTCGGACGAAGTCCGCCGTACCGGCGTTGGCGTCCCGGTAGCGGCTCACCCACGCGCGCTCCAGCCGGTCGAAGGCGCCCGCTCCGATCTCCTGGCGCAGCGCGTACAGCACCAGCGCGCTGCCGTCATAGACGATCGGCCGGAACAGCCCCAGCTGCTGGCCTCCCTTCGCGGGCTTCGGTGCCGCCGGTGGTCCGCCCGATGCCCTCCAGCCGTCCGAGCGGGTGTACGCGAGCCGCATGCGCTCTTCCAGGGACTTCTTGTCGTGCTCTTCCGCGTACACGGCCTCGTACCAGGTGGCATGCCCCTCGTTGAGCCAGAGGTCGGCCCAGGCCCGTGGTGTGACGCTGTCCCCGAACCACTGGTGGGCCAGCTCATGGACCATGATCGAATCGACGTACCACCTTTCCCGCTCACTCCGTGTGAACAGCGAACGCTCGAAGAGGGAAAGCGTCTGGGTCTCCAGTTCGAATCCGGTGGCGGCGCTGGCGACCAGCACCCCGTACGTCTCGAAGGGGTAGCGGCCGACCTTGCTCTCCATCCACTCGATGTGGCCCGGGGTGCGCTTCAGCCAGGGTTCGAGGAGTGCGCGGTCGGCCGTCGGTACGACATCCCTGAGTGGCAGCCCGTGCGGTCCCGCGCGACCGACGACGGTCGACGTGCCGATGCTGACCTGAGCGAGTTCGGTGGCCATGGGGTGGCTGGTGCGGTAGAGCCAGGTGGTGTTCGAGCCGGAAGCGGTCCTGCTCTCCAGCAGTCCGTTGGCCACGGCCGTGAGTGTGGACGGCGCGGTGACACGGAAGGTGAAGGCGGCTTTGTCGGCCGGGTGGTCGTTGCAGGGGAAGACGCGGTGGCCCGCGTCGGCCTGGTTGGCCATCGCCAGCCCGTCCGTGGTGCGCACCCAGCCCCCGGCCCCCTTCGGACCGCTGGGGTCGCTGGTGTGGGTGACGGTGATGCTCAGCTTGCGGCCCGCGTCGACCGGCTGGGCGGGGGTGAGCACGAGATCCTCGCCGACGGTCGTGAACGTGGCGTCGGCACCGTTCACTTCGGCTCTCTTGACGGTCCCGTTGGTGAAGTCGAGGTTGATCCGCTCCAGGCGCGTGGTCGTCCGGGCGTCGATCTTCGTGATCGCGTCCAGGGGTTTGGTGTTCGAGCCGCCGTAGACGAACGCGATGTCATAGGAGAGGACGTCGTACCCGGGATTTCCCAGGTGCGGAAAGAGCGGGTCACCGATGCCGAGCGGCTCGGGCGCGGGCGGAGCGGAGGCCAGCATGGTGGCCGCGGCTGTGGCGAGCAGTGCGGCACGCAGGCGTCGTGAGGTGAGCAGCATGCACCACCGCTACCAGGGCGGTGTTCAGGTACGGCGACGGCGCGCGCCCCGCCCACCCGAACGGACTTTGTCGCCGCCGGGCCCGCACCGGTGGGGTGTTGCCGTCAGACCCGGCTTACGTCGTAGACCCCGGCGACATCGCGCATGGCACGGATCAGCGCGGGGAGGCCGGCCGCGTCCGGGAGCTGGAGCGTGTATGTGTGCCGGACGCGCTGCTCACTCGGTGGTTCGATGGCCGCGGAGACGATCGCGGCGTCGGCGGTCGCGATGACCTCGGTGAGGTCGGCCAGCAACCGGGTCCGGCCGAACGATTCGACGACGAGGGTGACCCGGCACTCCGACGCGTCGCCCCAGCGCACGCCGACCGGTTCCCGCCCGAGCGCTCGCATCCGCGCCACGGCGCGGCACTCGGCCCGGTGGACGGTCACGGTGCCGCCGCGTACCGGGAAGCCGGTGACCGCGTCGGGGGGTACGGGTGTGCAGCAGCCCGCGAGACGTACGGGCGCGTCGGGCAGATCGGTCACCGCGTTCGCCGCGGCGCGGCGCCCGCCGCTGACGGCGGCGGGGGGACGGGCGGCGGAAGCGGCGGGTTTGCCCACCTCGGGGTGCTCGGCCAGCCACCTGCTGATCGCGATCCGCGCGGCGGGGGTGCGTGCGTGGTCCAGCCAGTCGGCCGACGGCCCGGACGCACCGTCCTGGGCGAGCAGCAGCTGTACCGTGTCGCCGTCGCCTAGCTGGGTGCTGAGCGTCACGAGACGGCCGTTGACCCTGGCTCCGATGCAGGCGTGCGCAGCCTCTCCGTACTGCGCGTACGCGCCGTCCACACAACTCGCGCCCGCGGGCAGGCCGAGGGTGCCGCCGTCGGTGCGGAACACGGTGATCTCCCGGTCCTCGGCCAGCTCGGCCTGGAGTGAGGTCCAGAAGGTGTCGGGGTCGGGGGCGGACTCCTGCCAGGCCAGCAGCCGGGACAGCCAGCCGGGACGGGTCGGGTCGGCGCGCTCTCCGTCCGGTTGCTGCGAGTCGCCGGTTTCGGGAGTACAGGTGGTACCGGGTACAGCAGGGGAATCGGTTCCCTCGGTCGCCGCTGTGTAGGGGTTTCCCAGCGCGATGACACCGGCTTCGGCGACCTTGTGCATCTGGTGGGTGCGGATGAGGACTTCGGCGACGGAACCTTCGGGCCCCGCGACCGCGGTGTGCAGCGACTGGTAGAGGTTGAACTTGGGGGCGGCGATGAAGTCCTTGAACTCCGAGATCAGCGGCGTGAAGCAGGTGTGCAGCTCGCCGAGCACGGCGTAGCAGTCGGCGTCCTCCGAGACCAGCACGAGGAGCCGTCCGAAGTCCGTGCCGCGCAGTTCGCCGCGCTTGAGCCGGATGCGGTGCACGGAGACGAAGTGCCTCGGCCGAATGAGCACTTCGGAGGGGATTCCGGCTTCGCGCAGTACGGCGCGCACACGTACGGCGATCGTGTCCAAGGCGTCGCAGGCGTCGCCGTTGTCCGCGATGAGCGCGCGGGTGCGTTCGTACTCGTCGGGGTGGAGAATGGCGAAGACCAGATCCTCCAGCTCGGTCTTGAGGGCCTGTACGCCGAGGCGCTCGGCGAGCGGGATCAGCACATCCCTTGTCACCCGTGCGATACGGGCCTGCTTCTCGGGGCGCATGACACCCAGGGTGCGCATGTTGTGCAGCCGGTCGGCCAGCTTGATCGACATGACGCGCACATCGTTGCCGGTGGCGACGAGCATCTTGCGGAAGGTCTCGGGTTCGGCCGCCGCACCGTAGTCGACCTTCTCCAGTTTGGTGACGCCGTCCACGAGATAGCAGACCTCGTCGCCGAATTCGGCACGCACCTGCTCCAGGGTCAGATCGGTGTCCTCGACGGTGTCGTGGAGCAGGGAGGCCGTCAAGGTCGTGGTCTCCGCTCCCAGTTCGGCGAGAATCAGGGTCACGGCCAGCGGATGCGTGATGTACGGCTCGCCGCTCTTGCGGAACTGGCCGCGGTGCGACGACTCCGCGAGCACGTACGCCTTGCGCAGAACGGCGAGATCGGCGTCGGGGTGGTGGGCGCGGTGCGCCTCAGCGACATGGCTGATGGCGTCCGGCAGCCGGTCCCGCGCGGTCGGCCCGAGCAGCGCGGCACGGCCCAGTCGACGGAGGTCGAGCCTGGGTCGCCCGCGCCGGCGACTGGGGGCGTCGGGATTGGGGGCCTCTGCGCTCATGGCGGCACCTCCGGGAGCGTCGACCGGCGGTGGGACGGGCAGGCTTGCCCGCCGGGCCGGTGCTTGATGCTACCGACCCCACCACGTGGCGGAGTCCCGCTCTCACTCAGCGTGAAACGGATCACCCATTCGAGCGAAGCTGGGTGCGACGACCGTTTGTGCTGCTCCGCCGCACTCATGGAGTGGACGGAGTCCATGAAGCGGCCGTTCGCGACCGTCCTGTCAGGCGCGGGTCAGTAGTCCGCTCAGCCGTCGGTCAGTCGCCGCTCATCCGCCGCTCAGCAAGGCGGGCGCGATCCGGCCCTCGGCGACGATCACCGCGGGGCCGGTCATCTCGATCTCGCCGTCCGGGCGCTCGGTGATCGTCAGTGTGCCGCCGAGCAGGTCGACGGTGTACGTGACGGGGGCGCCGGTCGCGGCCGGGTCCGCGCCGTCGCGCCGTGCCGCGGCCACGGCGACCGCGCACGCCCCGGTCCCGCAGGCGCGGGTCTCGCCCGCACCGCGCTCATGGACGCGCATCGCCACATGGCGGGGACCGCGGTCCGCGACGAACTCGATGTTTACCCCGTCCGGGTAGATCGACGACGGCGTGTACGCCGGGGTGGAGCGCAGCTCACCGGCGTGGTCGAGATCCTCGACGAACACCACCGCGTGCGGGTTGCCCATGTTCACATTGCGCGAAGGCCAGGTGCGGCCGTCCACGGTGACCGTGGCCTCGTCCGCAGGGAAGCGGGCACGGCCCATCATGACCGTGATGTCTCCCGGGGCGCCGCTGCCCGGCGCGGGCTTGGCGATGTGGACCTGCTTGACGCCGGAGCGGGTGGCGATCGCCAGGTCCCCCGCGCCGACCAGTCCGGCGTGCTCCAGATAGCGGGCGAACACCCGTACGCCATTGCCGCACATCTCGGCGACCGACCCGTCGCCGTTGCGGTAGTCCATGAACCACTCGGCCCGGTCGGCCATCGAGCGTGCCTCGGGATGGGCGGCGGACCGCACGACCCGCAGTACCCCGTCCCCGCCGATCCCGGCCCGGCGGTCGCACAGCCGGGCGACGGCGGCCGGGGACAGCTCGATGGCGCCATCGGGATCGGGGACGATCACGAAGTCGTTCTCCGCGCCGTGGCCCTTCAGGAAGGCGGGCGACGCCGTGCTCGGGGTGGTCTGGGCTCTCACGGGGTCAATCGTACGGTCCCGGTACGCCACGGCGTACGGCAGCCGGGGGCTCGCGCCGAGACCCCTGAACGAACCGGCCGTTCTCAGCGGAGTCTGGCCACCCGCCACACCGCGAGCACCACCAGCGCGGTGGTGACGGCGGTGTACAGCGCGATAGCCCGCCAGTCGGGCCGCTCACCGGAGCCGCGCGCCGGGAGCCCTGGCCAGGTGTAGCCGACCCTGCGTGCCGCCATCAGGCCCCAGCCCGCTGCGCAGCCGCTGATCAGCAGGCCGAGCATGGCGACGACAGCGCCGCCGTCACCCGAGCCGAAGGCGAGCGGGAAAGCGAACATCAGTGAGCCGACCGCCGCCAGACCCACGATGGGCGCAAGCTGCCAGATGCGCAGTCTGCGCTGCGGACGGAGCTCCACCTCGACCTCGGCGCCGACCACGACCCCGACCGACGAGTCGTCCGTGGAAAGATCCAGCCCCGGCCCCATTTCCGGGCCCAGATCCAGATCCAGGTTCAGCGCGTCCTCGGGACCGTCCGGACTCAGGCGCGCCGCGCCTTCCTCGGTGTCCCGGAATCCCTGGTCACCTTCGCGAGGGCCGGCCTCCATCGCCACGCGCCCTCCCAACTCGGACTCCACTGGTGGATCGATGCTTGATGATGGCACGACCCCGGGCATCGGAATGACGGGCGGCGCGTCCCGATGCCATCACGTGATCAGGCTGTGACCGCTCGTTCGACCAACGCCAGGGCACGGTCCATGAGTTCCCCGCGGTCCGCGGCCGCACCGCTGAGCCAGTCGACACGCGGATCGCGGCGGAACCACGAGTCCTGACGGCGCGCGAAACGCTTGGTGGCACGCACGGTCTCGGCGCGTGCCTCGTCTTCGGTGCAGTCCCCGGTCAGCGCGGTGAGCACCTGCTGGTAGCCGAGGGCCCGGGACGCGGTGAGCCCGTCGCGCAGTCCCCGCGCCTCCAGGGCGCGTACCTCTTCGACGAGCCCCGCGTCCCACATGCGGTCCACCCGCAGGGTGATCCGCTCATCGAGTTCCGGGCGTGCGACGTCCACGCCGATCTGGACGGTGTCGTACACGGACTCGTGCCCGGGAAGGTTGGCGGTGAAGGGCTTGCCGGTGATCTCGATGACCTCCAGCGCGCGCACGATCCGGCGTCCGTTGCCGGGCAGGATCGCCCGCGCGGCGTCCGGGTCGGCGGCGGCCAGCCGTGCGTGGAGTACGCCCGGGCCGCGCTCTTCCAGCTCGGCTTCGAGCCTGGCGCGTACGCCGGGATCGGTACCGGGGAAGTCGAGTGCGTCGATGGCACCCCGCACGTACAGCCCGGAGCCGCCGACGAGGACGGGGGTGCGGCCGTCGGCGAGCAGCCGGTCGATCTCCGCACGGGCCAGCCTCTGGTACTCGGCGACGCTGGCCGTTTTCGTCACGTCCCAGATGTCGAGGAGGTGGTGCGGTACGCCGCCCCGCTCCGCGAGGGTCAGTTTGGCGGTGCCGATGTCCATCCCCCGGTAGAGCTGCATCGAGTCGGCGTTGATGACCTCGCCGTCGAGCCGCTGGGCCAGTTGGACGCCAAGATCGGACTTTCCTGCCGCGGTGGGGCCGACGACGGCGATGACCCGCGGTGCGGGGGCTGCTGCACTTCTCACCGGCCCAGTCTCGCAAACCTCGCCGCGCGTCCCCGAACGAGTTACGTGACGGCACGTTCGGTCGGGTCGTTTCGGTTGCGAGGTTTCGCACGCCGGTTTGACGAACCGGCACCCCCGAGGGGCTTCGCAGAGTGCCCCGAACAGCGCGGAATTCCACCCACACGAGTACCCTATGGAGTAGATATGGGCGTTTTTGCAAGGTTTCGCCGGAACGGCAAGGGGACTGCCGAAGCGTCAACCAAGGAGGGCGCGAGTGGCACTCCGGTAGCCGAAGCCGCATCCGACTCCGCTCCCGGCTCCGGAACCGGGAGCGCGGCGGCGGGGGTGGTGTCATCCGATGACGCGGCTTCGGAAGCAGCTTCAGGACCGGCTGCGCAGGCTCCCGCCGCCGGGGAGAGCGTGGATATCCCCAAGCAGCAGTCAGCCGACGAGGCCGCCGACAACGAAGCCGGTGAGAGCGCCCGGAAGCAGACCCACGAGCGAAGGTGACCCATGGGCATCCTGGACACGCTGAAGACCAAGCTCGCCCCAGCCAAGGACAAGGTCTCCGACTTCGCGCACCATCACGAGGACAAGATCGACAAACTTGAGCACGGCCTGGAGAAGGCTGCGGCGAAGGTCGACCACCGGACCAAGGGCAAGTACCACGACAAGATCACGTCGGGCACCGGCAGAGCCAAGGAGGCACTGGACCGCCTGGCCCACAAGGAAGGCCACGTGGATCCCAAGCCTCCGGGCACCACGCCGCCGCCTTCCTGAGGCTCGGGGTTGCACGGGGACGCTCTGGCGTCAGCCGGGGATACGGAGCGGAAACGCGGGGGTGAGCACGGCCGGGCCGCCGAGCGCGTCGTGCGGACGCTGATGCTGGGCGAGCCGAGGCCCGAGCCGGAGCCCTCCGGCGT
>NZ_JBHXFA010000208.1:0-9286 GCF_042724175.1 Streptomyces sp. NPDC127084 | reverse complement strand
GGCTCTCGCGCGGGGTGGGGGGGGGGCCCGGGGTGGGGGCCGCTATGGGGGGCGCGTCCCGGCTCCGGTAGCCGACCATCCGTGATGGTCGACGTGGCGGTAGTGCCGGGAGCCGCGAGGCCTATTGCGCTGGAGCGCTCGCTACTAGGCTCCCGCCATGACTGACTTCGTGCAGGTGTCGACAGCGACCCCGACCCGGGAGCAGGCCATCGCTCTTGCGCAATCGGTGGTGAAGGAGCGGCTTGCGGCAGGGGCCCAGATCATCGGGCCGGTCACATCGGTGTTCTGGCACCTCGGGGAGTTTGGCACCGGTGAGGAGTGGCAGTTGCTGCTGAAGACTCGCGCTGAGCGATACCGGGATCTTGAGGCGCATCTGGTCAAACATCATCCGTGGGACAACCCCGAGGTAGCGGCTGTGCCAATCGTCGCGGGCACGGAGGCTTGTCTGGGCTGGGTGTCCGAGAACACCCAGCCCAAGGGCGCGTAGTTAAAGTGCTGCTCTGTCCAAGGCGTCGTCAACATCAGCGACGCCTCGGTGCTTCGTCAACCGCTGGAGGAGTGGGTTGAGTCTGCGGCGGGGCCGGACAGACGCAACCCCGTTGGTGAGGTCCAGGGCACGGCTTGTCACTCTTGCTGCCTGCTCGACCTCACCAGCCGTGAGGTACGCGTCGGCGAGCCATGACAGGTAGAGCGCCTTGTCCCGCGCCTGACTGTCGTCGTAGGCCGTTAGTGCTTCCTCCAGGATGGGCACGGCACGCAGCGGCCTTCCCAGTTCGGCCCAGCAACGCCCAGTCATGATTCGTAGCTCCGTCAGGTCCACCCATGAAACCCAGTCCGGCTGCGGCGTCTCGTGTGCGTCAGAGAGGGCGAGTGCTGCTTCGGCGAGCGCGTGTTCAGTGTCTGCGGCGAGGCCAGCCACGGCGCAAGCCCATGCCCGCCGTTCATGGAGTAGAGCGCGGACTCCGGCTGGGGCATCCGGACCGAGTGTCGCGCATGAGCGGTTGGCGATCTCTACGCCTGATCTCCGATCCCCGTTCACCATCTGGTAGGCGAGGAACGCGAGCGCGTTCCCGGCGAGGTCCTTGTCGCCCGCGGTCGTCGCCGCGGCGTGGCTTTCCTTGTAGAGGGCGGTTGCGTCGGCTTCCCGGCCGGCGTCGAACGCTGCCCATCCGGCTTGCTGGGCTTGTTCGGCGAGTACGGACAGCAGCGCTTCGCCGGTCCCCTCTGTGTATGTCGCGTGTCGGAGTAGTGCCTTGGTGGCCTGATACTCGCTCTGATAGACGCGATAGGTGTCACCGCCTCCTAGGACGTTGTCCAGCCGCCGCAGACGCGCTGTACGCAGACGGAGCAGTTCAGGGTAGTCAGCGCCGATGCGCCTGCTTGTCGGCTGCCGAGTCAGGTCGGTGATGCCGACGGCGAGGGTTGCGCCGGTGGCCGTATGGAAGAACTCTCTGCGCCGCACCTGGTTGTCTTCCTGTGTGGTGGTTGTGCGTGCAGGTGCCACGGAGGAGCACTGCGCGTGTGTCTCCCACGGTCGGTCAGCGAGGCCGAGTAGGTGTCCAGGGATGCGTAGCGCGTCCGCGATGCTCACGATCTTTTCGAATGTGGTGATGCGTCCGCGGCCTCGTGCCAGGGTGCCGACCCGTTCCGGTTTGATGTCGCATTCGGCGGCGATCTTCGAGTAGCTGATCCCTGCTAAGTCCCGGGCCAGCCGGAAAATGGCTCCGAAGTCGTGGGCTGTGATTGCGGCCTGGACCTCAGCACTGTCGAGCACATGCGCGGGCAGCGTGGTTGGTGGTTTGTAGTGCGTCATCGTGGCCCCGTGTACCTGCGCGAGCGAGTCTGTCTCACGGTATGTCAACGAGCCTACCCACGATGGGTATACCCCTTGCGGGGAAGTTCGGAAGACGCTGCTGGATGGAGAGTTCTCGCAGTAGGCCCCGGCGACCGGCCGCACCAGTCCCGGGCGTGGTCAACACTGCGAGGAGCGTCGACGTGCCGCACGATACTGCCCCAGCTGAGCCGTTGTCCGGGGTCGCTGAGAACCGATGGCCCGACATCGCCACGATGCGCGATGTCGCCCGCGATGTGCTGGCCGACGAGGAGACCGCATCGGAGGATCTCGTCCCAGCGATGTGCGGCTTCGTGTATCTGCTGGTCCCGGAGGTACAGGAGTTGATTCGCCGCGCCCCGCTGGGTGACATGCCCGCGAAGGTGGCGCAGGTCGCCGTGGACGGGGCGTGCCTGCGGGTGACCACACCTCCCGGGATCGGACCGGCCGCCGTGCGACGGCACGCGCGGAAGGTCGCCGCGTCGGTACTGGCGCTGTGCGAGCACTACGAGGGCCTCAGCCATGTCGCGGAGTCACGGTGACGGGCACGCCTCCCGCCGATGGGGCGGTCCCACGGCGGCCGTGCCGTGAGCAGCCGATCCCGCCCGTTCGCGAGCTCGACTGGAACCAGTACGCGGGCCGTGCCTGCTTCGCCTGCGGCAAGGGCCTCACCGTCGGCGCCGTGAACTGCGGCTGGGCCCGAGGCCGCGAGGGCGTCCATGTCCTGGACGTCGAGGTGTGGGCCTGCCCCTGAGACTCCCGCTCGCCCGACTACGGCGGACCGTGCGAGCGGGGCACGTTTCCACGTCCGCCGGCCCGTGTACAACCCCACCACACAGGAGGTCACGCCCATGAGCGACGCAGGTAAGCACGGCGGGGAGCCGAGCGACAAGCCGTGGACGCCGCCGCCGACCCCGCCGTCTCCCGACGGCAGCGGTCCGGGCAAGGTCACGGAGGGCTGACGTCGTGACGACTGCCCAACCGGGCGGGCACGCCGCGCTCGTGCGAACGCTGCACGAGCGCGGTCTGCTCGATGACACATGGCGCCGCGTCTGGGACGCCGTACCGCGCGAGCCTTTCATCCCCGCCCGCGCGTGGCGGCAGGATCCTGACGGCTGCACGCCGCTCGCCTCACCGGCGGATCGGCTGGCTCTCATCCACGCCGATGAGCCGGTCGTGATTCAGCTCGATGACGGTGCCGGTGACGGGCCAGGCGTCGCAACGTCGTCGAACAGCCAGCCGAGCATGGTCGCCCGGTCGCTCGGGCTGCTCCAGGTCGAGGCTGACGCCCGGGTGCTGGAGATCGGTACCGCCTCGGGCCACGTCGCGGCGCTGCTGTCCGAGCGCCTCGGTAGCGAGAAGGTGTTCAGCGTAGAGCTGGACCCGGCGCTCGCCGGGCACGCAGCGGCGGCGCTGCACGCCGCCGGGTACCGGCCGAACCTCCGCTGTGGAGACGGCGAGGCCGGGTGGTCCGATGGCGCCCCGTTCGACGCGATCCTCGCCACATGTGCCCTGCGGCGTATCCCGGCTGCGTACGTCGACCAGGTGCGGCCCGGCGGGGTCATCGTCGCCCCGCTCGCCCGTGAGTTCTGGTCGGGCGCCCTGGTGCGGCTCACGGTGCGGGGCGACGGTACTGCGACGGGTACGTTCCACGGTGGCGCCTCGTACATGCCGATGCGGTCCCACCGCGCCGGTGAGGGCGCCCCCGTCGACAGCGGTACCGCTCGCTGCCGTCAGACCCGCCTCGGCGCGGCTGCGGTGCTGCACCTCGGGTTCGCTCTGTGGGGCGGCACCCGGCTGCCGGGTGTACGGCTGTGGCACAGCCAGGGGCCTGCCGGGATCCAGGTGTGGGCGCAGCACCGGGACGGTTCGGCGGCGACCGCCGTCGCCGGCGATGTGTGGGAGTACGGCCCATGCGATCTGTGGTCCGAGATCGAGGCGGCGCACCGTGACTACGTCGATCTCGGCTCGCCCCCCGCTGAACGGTTCGGACTCACTGTGCGCCCCGAGGGCGAGTACCTGTGGCTGCACAGCCCTGGGAACGTGCTGGCTCCGGTGCTCGAGTCCGAGTGGCGGCCTGCTGTCGCCCCGTCGGTTGACCGACTGACGGGCTGAGCCGCCGCCCGGCTCCCCGAGCCGTCCGTGGCATTTATGCCGAAGGCGCGGGATCCCGTCACACAGGGCTGTGCGATCGAGTGGTGGCGGCGGGCGGACACCGTGCGATCTCTCCGGTGGCGACAATCCGTGATGGTCCGGGTGGCGGCAGCGCCGGGCGTGGGTGACATTTGCCGTGATCCCCGTCTCCTACGCGAAAGGCAGGACCATGGCGGGAAACGATCTCGGCAGTCTTCTGGGGAGTCTGCTCGGCGGAGGCCAGGGCGGCAACGGTCAGGGCGGCAGTGGCCAGGGCGGCGCCGGGAACATCCTTGGCGCGCTGCTCAACGCGTTCAGCGGCAACGGAAGCGGTAAGAGCGCGTCCAACGGCAGCCCGCTCAGCGGCCTGATGGACATGCTCAGCAAGTCCGGCCTTGTCGAGCAGGCCCAGTCCTGGATCAGCACCGGTCAGAACAAGCCCGTCAGCGGCTCGCAGATCGCCGAGGCACTGCCGGACGAGACGCTGGACAAGGTCGCGCGGCAGAGCGGTGTGACCCCGCAGCAGGCCGCGGACGAGATCGCGCAGTCCCTGCCGAAGGCCGTGGACAAGCTGACCCCCGACGGGGAGCTTCCGAAAGCCGGCTCCCTGGAGGAGCTGATCAAGTCGCAGCGGATGTGACCTGTCCGCGCACCGACCGCGCCGCGGCGGCCGTCCTCTGTCTCGCAGGGCGGTCGCCGCGCCGGTGTGTCACAGCGGCTGACTACGCTGACTGTGAGCACTTGAGCACGAGCAAAGGAGCACGACGTGGCGGTACGAGCCGTCCGGGGAGCCGTCCAGCTGGAACGGGACGAAGCCGGGCACATGGACGAGCAGGTCAGTCTGCTGCTCACCGCCATCCTGGAGCGCAACGGGCTCACCGCCGACGATCTGATCAGCGTCTGGTTCACTGCCACGCCCGATCTGCACAGCGACTTCCCTGCCGCGGCGGCGCGCGGACTCGGCATCGTGGACGTTCCGCTGATCTGCGCCCAGGAGCTGGACATCCGGGGCGCGATGCCCCGGGTGGTACGGATCCTCGCGCATGTCGAATCCGACAAGCCCAGGTCCGCGATCGCCCATGTGTACCTCGGTGCCGCGGGCGCCCTGCGCAAGGACATCGCCCAGTGAGAACGGCGATGGTCATCGGGACCGGTCTCATCGGCACCTCCGCGGCCCTGGCGCTGGCCGGGCGGGGCGTCACCGTGTACCTCAGGGACCATGACCCGGCGCAGGCCAGGACGGCGGCGGCACTCGGCGCCGGCACGGACGAGGCTCCTGAGGGGCAGGTCGACCTCGCGATCGTGGCCGTACCGCCCGCATACGTGGCAGCCGCCCTCGCGGAGGCCATGCGCGCCGGGTCCGCGCGCGGCTATCTCGACGTGGCCAGCGTGAAAGGCGGGCCCCGCCGAGAGCTGGAAGCCCTCGGTGTGGACCTGACCGCGTACATCGGTACGCACCCCATGTCGGGCAAGGAGCGCTCGGGCCCGCTGGCCGGGACCGCGGATCTCTTCGAGGGGCGCCCCTGGGTGCTCACGCCGACCCGGGACACCGACACCGAGGTGCTCAACCTCGCTCTGGAGCTGGTCGCGCTGTGCCGCGCCGTGCCCGTGGTGATGGAGGCGGACGCCCATGACCGTGCGGTGGCACTGGTCTCGCACACCCCGCAGCTGATCTCCTCCATGGTCGCGGCGCGGCTGGCCGACGCCGATGAGACGGCGGTCCGGCTCTGTGGCCAGGGCATCCGGGACGTGACCCGTATCGCGGCCTCCGACCCCCGGATGTGGATCGACATCCTCTCCGCGAACCCGGGGCCGGTCGCCGACGTCCTCGCGGGGGTCGCCGCCGACCTCGATGAGACGGTCCGCTCGCTGCGTGCCCTTCAGTCGTCCGACGAGGACAAACGGCGCGACGGTGCCACCGGAGTCGAGGACGTGCTGAGGCGCGGCAACGCGGGACGTGAGCGCGTCCCGGGCAAGCACGGCGCCGCCCCCACCACGTACGAGACCGTGGCCGTGCTCATCAGCGACCAGCCCGGCGAGCTCGCACGGATCTTCGCGGACGCCGGACGGGCCGGTGTCAACATCGAGGATGTCCGCATCGAGCACGCCACGGGCCAGCAGGCCGGTCTGGTGCAGCTCATGGTGGAGCCTGCGACCGCGCCGGTGCTCAGCGCCTCGCTGCGGGAGCGGGGCTGGGCACTGCGCCAGTAGCTCTGGACCCGGGGCCGGGCAGGTCGCATGGCCCCGGCCCGGCCCCGGAAAATGAGGCCGATAGGCAGCTGATAAGCACGGGTGCGTGGACCCCGCCGCGCACTCGGTAACCTTGTGCGGGGCACCTTGGCATTCCCGCCTGCCCGCAAACGCGTATGAGGAAGGTCTCCGACACCGTGGAATCCGTGATCGTCGCCATCGACGGCCCCTCCGGCACGGGCAAGTCGAGCACCTCGAAGGCGGTCGCTGCCGAGCTGGGGCTCAGCTACCTGGACACCGGTGCGCAGTACCGGGCGATCACCTGGTGGATGATCAGCAACGGGATCGACACCGACGACCCCGCGGCGATCGCGAGTGCCGCCGGGAAGCCCGTGATCGAGTCCGGTACGAACCCGCTCGCTCCCACCATCAGCGTGGACGGCACCGACGCCGCAGGGCCCATCCGTACCCAGGAGGTCACCTCCAAGGTCAGCGCGGTCAGTGCGGTCCCCGAGGTGCGCGCCCGGATGACCGGCCTCCAGCGGACCATAGCGGCGGCTGCCGAGAAGGGCATCGTCGTCGAGGGCCGGGACATCGGCACGACCGTCCTGCCCGACGCCGATCTGAAGATCTTCCTGACCGCGTCCGCCGAGGCCCGCGCCGCCCGCCGCAGCGGGGAGCTGAAGGGCAAGGAGGCCAGCGGTCTCGACGCCACCCGCGAGGCGCTGATCAAGCGCGACGCCGCCGACTCCAGCCGTAAGACCTCCCCGCTCGCGAAGGCGGGCGACGCCGTCGAGGTCGACACCACCGAGCTCACACTTTCGCAGGTCATCGAGTGTGTCGTGACGCTGGTCGAGGAGAAGCGGGCCGCCCGGTGACCGTACCGGCTGTTCCCTCGGTTCCCTCAGGGAGAGGCGCCGCCGTCGGCAGACGGATCGGTATCGGGCTCATGTACACGCTGTGGAAGCCGCGTGTACTCGGGGCCTGGCATGTCCCGGCCAACGGCCCGGTGATTCTCGCTGTCAACCACGCGCACAACATCGACGGCCCCATGCTGATGGGCTGCGCCCCCCGGCCGGTGCACTTCCTGATCAAGCGGGAGGCCTTCATCGGTCCGCTCGGCAGGTTCCTGCGCGGGATCGGGCAGCTCGAAGTGGACCGCACCAGCGCCGACCGCGCGGCGATCACCTCCGCCCTCGCGGTGCTGGACCACGGCGGCGTTCTCGGGATCTTCCCCGAGGGCACCCGGGGCGAGGGGGACTTCACCTCCATCCGCTCCGGACTCGCCTACTTCGCCGTACGCTCGGGGGCCCCGATCGTCCCCGTCGCGGTGCTGGGCAGCAGCGAGCGGCGCGGACGCCTGATACCGGCGCTTCCTCCGCTGCGCGGCGGCGTCGACATCGTCTTCGGCGAGGCCTTCACCGAGGGCGACGGTACCGGCCGACGCACCCGCAAGGTGCTGGACGACGCGTCCGTGCACATCCAGAAGCGGCTTACCGCCCACCTGGAAAACGCCAGGCGCCTCACCGGGCGCTGAGCCAGACTTCAGTAGTGGGCTCCCGGTCCCCACCGGCCCGCGAGCCCACCGATCACCACGGAAGAACAAGGAACGGACTTCATGAACGACCAGCACGACCACGGGGCACTCGGCGACACCGAGTACGCGGAGTTCATGGAGCTCGCCGCGGAGGAGGGCTTCGACCTTGAGGCCGTCGAAGGCGCCATCGAGGAGGCCGGCCACGGCCCGCTCCCCGTCCTCGCCGTCGTCGGCCGCCCCAACGTCGGTAAGTCGACCCTCGTCAACCGCATCATCGGCCGCCGCGAGGCCGTCGTGGAGGACCGGCCCGGTGTGACCCGCGACCGGGTGACCTACGAGGCGGAGTGGGCCGGACGGCGCTTCAAGGTGGTCGACACCGGCGGCTGGGAGCAGGACGTCCTCGGCATCGACGCCTCCGTCGCCGCGCAGGCCGAGTTCGCGATCGAGGCCGCCGACGCCGTCGTGTTCGTCGTGGACGCCACTGTCGGCGCCACCGACACCGACGAGGCCGTCGTCAAGCTGCTGCGCAGGGCCGGGAAGCCCGTCGTCCTCGCCGCCAACAAGGTCGACGGCCCCTCCGCCGAAGCCGACGCCGCCATGCTCTGGTCCCTGGGCCTCGGCGAACCGTTCCCGGTGTCCGCGCTGCACGGCCGCGGCACCGGAGACCTTCTGGACGAGGTGCTCAAGGCACTGCCCGACGCCCCCGCCCAGACCTTCGGCAACGCGGTCGGCGGCCCCCGGAGGATCGCGCTCATCGGGCGCCCGAACGTCGGCAAGTCGTCCCTGCTGAACAAGGTCGCCGGCGAAGAGCGCGTCGTCGTCAACGAGATGGCCGGCACCACCCGCGACCCCGTGGACGAGCTCATCGAGCTCGGCGGTACGACCTGGAAGTTCGTGGACACCGCGGGTATCCGCAAGCGGGTCCACCTCCAGGAGGGCGCTGACTACTACGCCTCGCTGCGTACCGCGGCCGCCGTCGAGAAGGCCGAGGTCGCCGTCGTCCTCATCGACACCAGCGAGTCCATCTCCGTCCAGGACCAGCGGATCATCAGCATGGCCGTCGAGGCGGGCCGTGCCCTCGTCATCGCGTACAACAAGTGGGACACGCTGGACGAGGAGCGCCGCTACTACCTCGAGCGCGAGATCGAGACCGAGATGCAGCAGGTCTCGTGGGCGCCCCGGGTCAATGTGTCGGCCCATACCGGACGGCATATGGAGAAGCTGGTCCCGGCGATCGAGACGGCCCTCGACGGCTGGGAGACCCGGGTGCCGACCGGCCGCCTCAACGCCTTCCTCGGTGAGCTGGTCTCGGCCCATCCGCACCCGATCCGCGGCGGCAAGCAGCCGCGCATCCTGTTCGGCACCCAGGCAGGCACCAAGCCCCCGCGCTTCGTCCTGTTCGCCTCCGGCTTCCTGGAGCACGGCTACCGGCGCTTCGTGGAGCGGCGGCTGCGTGAGGAGTTCGGCTTCGAAGGCACCCCGATCCATATCTCGGTGCGGGTGCGTGAGAAGCGCGGCAGGAAGAAGTAGCCGCTCGGGCAGCGGCCACACCGGATTGCGGCGCGCCCCTCGGGGGTGGGGCGCGGACACTGATA
>NZ_JBHXFA010000207.1:0-9305 GCF_042724175.1 Streptomyces sp. NPDC127084 | reverse complement strand
CTCGTCCCGGAACAGGGCCAGGCCTGCATCACACGGAGTCGATAGAGCCTTGCGTTCTAACGCTCGGGCCCACCGGTGAGCTATTAGATGGTGCTGTCGCTGTCGGCGAAGGGCCTCACCCACGGCGAGATCTCCTCGCACCTGGCCGAGGTCTATGGCGCCGAAGTATCGAAGCAGCTCATCTCTACCATCACCGACTCGGTCATGGAGGGCGTGGCCGAATGGCAGGCTCGTCCTCTCGACCGTGTCTACCCGGTCGTCTTCGTCGACTGCATCAACGTGAAGATCCGCGAAGGCCAGGTCGCCAACCGGCCCATCTACATGGCCCTCGCGGTCACCGGCGAGGGGCACCGCGACATCCTCGGACTCTGGGCCGGCGGGGAAGGAGGCGAGGGGGCCAAACACTGGCTGCGGGTCCTGACCGAACTGAAGAACCGGGGCGTCGAGGACGTCCTCATGCTCGTCTGCGACGGATTGAAGGGCCTGCCCGACGCGGTCGGCGAGGTCTGGCCGAAGACCATGGTGCAGACCTGCGTCGTCCATCTCCTGCGGGCCTCGTTCCGTTATGCCGGCCGACAGGACTGGGACAAGATCGCGAAAGCACTGAGACCGGTCTATACGGCGCCGACCGAGGACGCCGCGATGAGCCGGTTCCTGGAGTTCAGCGAGGAATGGGGCAGCAAGTATCCGGCGATCGTCCGGCTCTGGGAGAACGCGTGGGCCGAGTTCGTGCCGTTCCTCCAGTTCGACGCGGAGATCCGGCGCATCGTCTGCACCACCAACGCGATCGAGTCGGTCAACGCACGCATCCGCCGGGCTGCGAGGGCCCGTGGCCACTTCCCCTCCGAGAACGCGGCCCTGAAGTGCGTCTACCTCGCGGTGATGTCCCTGGATCCGACCGGGACGGGACGCAAACGCTGGACGACCCGCTGGAAGCGGGCCCTCCAGGCATTCGACATCGCCTTCGACGGACGCCTCACCCACAACCGAATCTGACCCACTACACCAACCCAGTTACACCGTTCACTGGACAGACCGTTGGGGGCTGACAGGGTGTGATCGTCGCGGTATGCCGGTTGTATGAGGTATCCGCAGGGTGGTGGGCTGACGCCTGAACGGCAGGCGATTCGTGAACGGATCCGGATGCAGGTGCCTCCAACGGAGAAGTCGCGAAGGATTTACGGGTGAGCGTGCGCTCGGTGCAGCGGTGGCGGCGGGCCTGGGTGGGGGCCGGTAGCGAGGGGCTGCGGTCGGCTGGACCGGTCTCCGTGCCGAAGCTGAGTGACACGTTGTTCGCCGTGCTGGAGATGGAGCTGGCCAAGGGGGCGGTGGCGCACGGCTGGCCGGACCAGACCTGGACGCTGGCCCGGATCAAAACGCTGATCGGCCGGCGGTTCCACAAGTCGTTCACGCTCTCGGGGGTCTCGCTGATGCTGCGACGCCACGGCTGGAGTCACCAGATGCCCGTGAAGCGTGCGGTCGAGCGGGACGAGGCGGCGGTAGCCGGGTGGGTGAAGGAGACCTGGCCGTCCGCGGAAGCGCTGCGGCGGCGCTCGGTGCCTACCTCGTCTTCGAGGACGAGGCCGGCTTCTCGATGACGCCGCCCACTGCACGTACCTGGTCCCGCCGCGGCCACACCCCGATCGTCCGCGTCCGGGGACGCTCCCAGCGCCGGATCTCCATCGCCGCCCTGGCCTGCTACAAGGCAGGCGAACGCTCGCGGCTAATCTACCGGCCGATCGTCCACGCTGACCACAAGACCGGCGGACGCCGTAGCTTCGCCTGGACGGACTACCGCGACCTTCTGGTCGCAGCTCACCAGCAACTTGGCAGGCCGATCGTCCTGGTCTGGGACAATCTCAATGTCCACCGGGACCGCCGATTACGCGAGTTCATCGACGCCCACGACTGGATCGCCGTCCACTACCTGCCGCCCTATGCACCACAGCTCAACCCGGTCGAAGGCATCTGGTCCCTCCTGCGAAGGCGTTGCCAGGCCAACACCGCCTTCACCGACCCGACCCATTTGATGCGCGCCCTGCGACAAGGACTTCGTCAGGTCCAATACCGGCCCGATCTCATTGACGGATGCCTCGCTGGCACCGGACTCACACTGACGACATCACGCCTCGAAGGTCAGTCACGCTCGGATCCGCAAGGCCGTCCGGGCGCGCGGCCACTTCCCGTCAGAGAACGCAGCGTTGAAGTGCGTTTACATGGCGCTGATGAGTCTGGGCCCGACCGGCAAGGGCCGGCGCCGCTGGACGATGCGCTGGAAGGCGCCACTGAACGCCTTCCAGATCGCCTTCGAAGGACGCCTCACCCCCACCACCAGCCACTGACCTCAACAACCAAGATCAGCCGTTGATTGGACAGACCCCCCTCAAGCAATGGAAGATCTTCCACAAGGCTCCCTGCAGCCCCAACCGGATCAGCAGAACCGTCGCCGCCCTTCACGCAATCACGATCGCCTGGCACAGGATGACAAGCGTTCAGTGGCCAACTCGAAAAGCTCAATGTGCCGATCACCAGCGGCACCTATCTCGCAACCATTCTGGATTCCAGGCGCCACCAGCCAGTCGAGCCGATGAAATCACCGTCGTAGGCACATGGAACGCCAATTGCCCACTTGTTTAAACCTTCGGTTCAGTCCGGGCTACGTCCGCGGCTTTCATGTGGTGGTCTTCTTTAAGAGGACCTGAACCATTCCGAGTTCGATACATACGTCGGACGACGGCTCGTGGCTGGGCCAGTCGGCGATCCCGTTCGTGTGATCATCGAGAACAGGATCATCGAATCTCAATGCTGCAGCCCCGACTCGATATGGTGAACACGGTCAGCCATCTGCTGCGCCATCGCCTTGATGGTTTGGAGACCCTGCCGACCCCAGGGTTGAACGTCGGTGTCAACCACACAGATCGTCCCCAGGGCCATGCCCGTCTTGCGGTCGAGCAGCGGGGCACCTGCGTAGGAGCGTATTCCCAGTTCGTCCACGACGGGGTTGCCAGCGAACCTGGGGTAGTCGCACACGTCCTCCAAAATCAACGCCTTGCGTCTCACGACGACATGCGGACAGTAGCCGTGGTCCCGGGCCATCACGCGGTCCATTTGGTCCTGCTGAGGAGCCAATTGCACCATCTGACCAGCCGTCGGGCTGTAGAGTCCGGCGAAATACTGACGATTGTCGTCGATGAAGTTCACCATCGCATAGCGCGCGCCCAAGGTCAGCGCGAGCCTGTGAGCAAAGTCGTCGAATTCCTGGACGGGCGCCTCGCCGATCCCGATCTCGCGCAGCCTAGCGGCTCGGGCGAATGCGTAGCGGTCGTCAGGGGTAAGAAGCGTCGACGGGGCTGGGTGCATGAGGGTTCCCTTCAATGCGGTGGGGTGAATCAGAGCATCGCGGTGGGCTGCGCCGCCGCTGTTCCTGGAGCCGTGCTGAGGAGATAGTGTATGAGTTCGATCAGGACACTGGTGGCGGAACTGCACTGGCGAGCGTCGCAGATCTTGACCGGCACCGTGGGCTTGATATCGATGGCTTCCCGCACCTCGTCGGGGGTGTAGCGATGGGCGCCGTCAAACTCGTTGACTGCGACGACGAAGCGGATTCCGCGCCGCTCGAAGAAGTCGACGGCGGCGAAACAGTGGTCGAGCCTGCGTGTGTCGGCCAGGATGACGGCCCCGAGAGCGCCGCTGGAGAGTTCATCCCACATGAACCAGAAGCGCTCCTGCCCAGGAGTACCGAAAAGGTATAGGATGTGGCGTTGATCGAGGGTGATGCGGCCGAAGTCCATCGCCACTGTAGTGGTGGATTTCCCTTGGATCCCGGTCAGGTTGTCCGTATGGACGCTGAGCGAGGTCAGCATTTCCTCTGTGTTGAGTGGTTCGATCTCGCTTGCCGCGCCGACAAACGTGGTTTTCCCCACGCCAAAGCCGCCAGCTATCAGGACCTTTAGGGCTGCGGGGAAGGGATCAGAGCCGTGCGCGAAGACCATGCAGCATCGCCTCCAGGGTTTGTCGGTCGATTGGAGTTGCTGCCTTGATTGGACGCGGCGCGCGTCTGGTGAGGGCCTTGTATTCCACCAGGTCGGAGAGCAGGATTTTAGTGATCACAGCGGGTAGGCTCATATGGGCGGCGACTTCGGCTACGGACACGGGGCTGCCACAGAGTGCGAGAATTTGCTCGTGGTCGGGCCCGAGATATGTCTGTGGCCGTTTGCCGGTGGCCATCACCAGGGTGAGGAGGTCAAACGAGGCTGAAGGTAGGGTTCGGCCATCGCTGATGGTGTAGGGCCGGACTAGACAGCCCGCCTCTTCGTCCCAAAGCTTGTCCTCGGTATCTGACATGATCAGAAATCGCCCTCTACTCGAGTGTCTGTGGCTGGCGCGCCGGGGTCATGAGGAAAGGTTGTACCTTTTTGACGAGGATGGTCATCTCGTAGCCGAGCAATCCTGCGTCAGTTCCCGGATCGGCAAGGACCGCGAGGGCTGCGCCTGAGCCAGCCGAAGTGACGAAGAGGCAGGTCGTGGAGAGCTCCACCACGACCTGCCGGACTTCGCCTCCGATTCCGAAAGCCTGGCCGACGCCGCGCCCCAACGCGTGGAGCCCAGATGCCATGGCGGCCAGCTTGTCCGCTTCGTGATCGCTAAGGTTGACAGCTGACTTCTTCAAACCGTCAGAGGACAGCAGCAAGGCATTTCGGCTACCCTGCACCGCCTTCAGGAGGTTATCCAGGAGCCAATCTAGGTTTTCATTACCGTTGCACATGTTGCTCACAGTGACATTTCCCCTCGGGGGCTAGTTGCAAGAACTTTGGGTGAGCTTTATCCGGAAGCCTCATCGGCGAGAGTTGCGCCGTTCTTGAACTGGGTGAATATTTGGCTCGAATTCACTTCGTAGTTCCCGGTCACGTGGGAGTCTGGTATGTCCAGCAATTCCGGCGCCAGATGCTCCTGTGCTCGCCGCTTTGGAAGTTTCGGCCGGTCGTCCTGGGTATCGGCGCCGGGCATGGTGCTAGCCCATCGGTTGATCTCTGGTTCGGCGCCCACGGAGTGTTGCGGCAGTAGGGAAGCTTCCGCGCTGGCTGGCCAAGCAGCCTGCTGGGACGATGTGGCTGCGTGGGGTGCAGCCGAAAGCCGGACTGGACGGCCGGTCCGAGGTGTCGGAGGCAGAGTAGTTATCGTGGTTTGAGGGCCAAGATGGTGGTTTTCGTCAGGTTCTCTCTCCGACGCTTGGGGCGCCTCTTCGCCGAGCAGCACGTGCGGGATGATCACCACGGCCTGCACGCCGCCGTAGATGTTGCTCTGCAGCTGTACGGGAATGTCGTGTCGGCGCGCCAGCTCTGAGACGACATACAGGCCAATGCGGCCGTCGGCAAGCAGTCTCCTGACATTGATGTGGTCCCGGTAGGCGAAGAGGGCGTTAAATCGCGCCTGGTCTTCTATTGGCATGCCAAGACCGCGGTCCTCCACCTCTAGGGACAGGCCGGACTGCACCATGTACGAGCGCAGCAGCACTTGGGTCCCGGGGCTGGAGAATACGGTCGCGTTCTCGACGAGTTCAGCAAGTAGATGGATGACGTCTGCGACAGCGTGGCCACGTAGCATTCCCTCAATTGGCGGCACAAGTTTGACTCGGGTGTACTGTTCGACCTCGGCAACGGCGGAGCGCAGTACCTCAGTCAGGTTTACGGGTCGACTCCATTGGCGGCGCGAGACAGTGCCTCCGAGCACCGCAACGTTTTCCGCATACCGGCGGATCCGGGTCGCCAAGTGGTCGATGATGAAGATGCGCTTGAGGAGGTCGGGGTCCTCGATCTCGTTCTCTAGGGCATCGAGCGTGTTGATCGCGCGGTGCACGAGAGACTGCAACCGGCGGGAGAGGCTGACGAACACTTCGAACGTCTCCTCACGGCCATCCGATGTGGTCTGAGCGAGTTGAGCTATGTGGGTCAGTGCCGAGGCGGCCTGGGCATGCCCGCGCCGTATCTCATGTTCCAGAAGGCCGAACGCATCTTTTTCAGTCGGGGGGAGAGCAATGTGCGGCGGAGGCTGAGGTTGCTCGCCATGTTCGATCCGGCTCACCAAAGCCGCCAGATTCCGTTGCCAACCGGTGGCGATCTCGTGCAGCGACGCATATTGTCGCGCTGCTCTTTGAGCATCAGCCCTGCAGGCGTGTACGGCGACTACCAGAACAGCGCCCCCTAGTACGGCAGCACCAGCCAGAACACCCCAATTGTTCGTAGCAATCGCATCGTCCTCACATCCCAGGCTGAGAGCGATAGCGCCAGTCGAGATTCCTGTCAGGAGAACCGCAGGGATGAGTGCAAGGCGCATGAGACGGGCTCGATTAGCCATTTCCATCCGACAGGTCATATCGGGCGATCCACCGTGCTTCGGTTTCCGCGCCGTGGCTCTGTCTAGCCGCCGATCAGGTTCCGGACGCGCTGCGTGAGTCGCAGTTTTAGGCATGGAGTCCTCTCATCATTATTCGTCCAGGCTCTGGGCGTTAATCGTTACCGCATGGCGAAGCCTCATTAGTGCACCGGGCTTTATCGCGGTCAGCTCCAACGTTCAAGAGTTTGATCGCCCCGTAGAACGTCGAAAACCACGCTGCCATCAAGAATTTTAAGGCGATCCGCTAAGCTTTTGCCTAAATATTTCAAGGCAGGGCATGAGTCCTGCGATTAAGTACGCTCTATCTAGCCTCCATTGGCGACCCCACCTCTCTGTTACAAGTTCGCTGTCAACCGGCAGCCGATCGGTCAGGATCCGTTGACCAGACCTCCGAGCTGACCGTCCAGGGCTGTCAAGGAATAAGCGACATTGGCGCCTATTCCTTGAGGGCGATAGGGTTCTCGGGGCCAACTACGAAGCGGAAGACAGAGAATCTCGTCATCGCTGTCAGAGCGTGGGCTTGGGCACAAGGTCACAATTCTCCTCCATCTCGCTGTTCCGTCTTTACTGTGCGCAGCAAGTGGGACAGGCGCTGGGACCATTGACCTTTGGAGATTCCGAGCGCGTCGTCAGCCAGCCGCAGCAGCTGAATGTCGCTGGTGCCAGCTGGTGCATAGAGATGGTGAGCATCACGCAGATAGCGTTCCACGGGGCGATCAGTGAACAGCCCGCAAGCAGCATGGATCTCCATGGCATCGCGAGCGGAGTCGATGGCTGACTCGACATTGACAAGCTTGGCATTCATGAGCTCGCTGTCACATGGAAATCCTTGATCGAGCTGTTGCACAGCGTGATAGGCGGTCAGCCGGGCCGTCATGAGCCGGGACTGCATTCGTCCCAGCTTCAGTTTCATGCCGCCGACCATGTGAAGAGGTTGGCCGAAACGCTCGCGCTCAGTGCAGAACCTGGTCGTCTCATCGAGAATCGCTTGATGGATCCCGAGGGACACCGCAGTAAGGTTCGGCCTTCCGTAGAGCACGCTCGAGGAGTAGGCAACTTCGAGCCCTTGCCCTTCGTTTCCCAGCAGGTTGGCTGCTGGCACTCGGCAGTCTTCGAATATCAACTCGCCGAAACTGAAGCCGTGCAGGCCCATAGTCTCATGTTGATCGCCCAGTGTGAGGCCGGGACGGTCAGCCTCGACGAGGAACGCCGACAACCCCTGTGAGCCTGAACCAGTGCGGACGACGACACCGTGTAGGTCACCGATGTGGCTATTACCCACGTAGACTTTGCGGCCATTGAGGATGTAGTTGTCGCCCTCGCGGACAGCTGTGGAGCCCAAGCCCAAGACGTGTCCCCCTGACTCCGGCTCTGTGACGGCGATGGTGGGCAAGCAGGCACCGGAGGCAACTCGGGGCAACCAAATCTTTTTCTGGGTATCGCTACCGAAGTGAATTATTTTTGCGACGCCGAGTTGGCTCGCTTGGACCATGGCACCCATGGCGCCGCTGACGCGGGCGAGTTCCTCGATGATGATGGTTTTGGCCAAGTGGCCTGCGCCCATGCCCCCGTAGGCCGGGTCTACAGTAACTCCGATCCACCCCCGATGGGCGATCAGTTGGGACACGTCGTCCGATACCGTGCGCGCCGCTTCCATCTCCGCCACGCGGGACCGCACCTCCCGCTCAGCGAACTGCCGCACGCTCTGGCGCAGATCCTCGTGAAAACGGTCCGCGAAATACTGCCTCACTCTAAGCCCTTCCCCGTCCTCTGCGCTCGGAGGAGCCCAGGGTTTGTTTGTCGGCCATAGTCTTCGTCTCCACAGACTGAGATCGGGCGTAATGGCCGTCGCTGACATTGAGGGTCGGTTGGCGCATACGACCGGAGCGACCTGAGCTTGTGGTGAGAGTAGGGCCGCTTGCTACGCTAGTGTCTCGCCGATGCGGCGTCGTGCTGAGGTCCTTCCTAGCCGGGCAGGCGCCAAAGCAGCGCGCTCCGCAGGAATACTGGCAGGATTCTGCTCATCACGAGGGTATTGCCGAGCACTGCCGATGGTCATAACGGTCTGCTTGAGCTCGCCAGCGCTGCACAACCGTTGGTCCCCGGGGGAACGGTGGCTGCCCCGCAATCTTTAGGGGCTGACCTGTATTCCTCAGCGAATGTCGGCGCGGCTGTGATGCGGCAACGCGGCGAGATGCCGTAACTGGCATCATGCGCCTGCCGGGGATTGAGAGATAGCGCTTCGCAGGCGGCAAGAACCGCCGATCGGCTCGTTACAAGGATCGACTTGCTTAGTATGAGCTGCGCATTGCGGTTGATAGTCGGGCAGCGTGCACGAGATCCGGTCCGATCTTCCCTCTTCCATGACAGCGGATATATCGAGCCGGAGAGCGGCCGTCTCGTTCTCGTCCCAGCACCCCTCGGACGTGTTGCTTCTCAGCCTCACACCGAACTGGTGCACAAGGTCTCCTTGATTCTAGATCCACGGCATGGACATAACCAGGTAAGTCTGATCCTCAGATCCCCTCCGCAGCGACGTGAAGAATACCTATTGCGATACGGATAACGTGCACTACCTATTAGGTGGCGCCCGTCTCGTGAAACGGCGGTCTTCGACTCAGGCTGCTCTACCTTTTTCGACCGGGCTGGTCCTCCCGTTTGTAGGGTGGGGACGCCCAGGGGAGGCGGGGTGTGGCTTTCAGGCTGCTGCCGTTCGTGGCTTCCGAGGCTTGGCCGCCCGTCTTCCCGCGACGACTCGGTCGCCGATTGGGAAGTGCGAATGTGTCGCTGCGTAGAGCAATGCTGGCGAGGTCGTCTGTGAGCCTCTTTCATCCTGTGCTGGAGGGTGAAATGGGCTGGTCAGCGGGTGTGGTGACGAGGCAGGGCCCCTCGTCGTTGGCGTGGTGATTCCA
>NZ_JBHXFA010000206.1:0-9465 GCF_042724175.1 Streptomyces sp. NPDC127084 | reverse complement strand
GGGCCGCCGCCCGGGGGGGTCTGCTTCCCGGGTCTGCACCCCCCCCCCCGCGGGGAGGCCCGGGGCACGATCGGGCCATGACGACGACAGTGAACGCGTGCCCTGCCTACGCCATCGCCAACCTGCGCCCCCCGGCCCGCCTCGATGAGGAGGTCCTCACCTACATCGAGCGCATCCAGGCCACCCTCGATCCCTTCGGCGGCCGGTTCCTCGTGCACGGCGCGCCGGAGCGCGACGTACGGGAAGGGGAGTGGCCGTCCGCGCTGGTCCTCATCGGCTTCCCGTCGATGGACGCCGCCCGAGCGTGGTACGAATCGGCTGCGTACCAGGAGCTCATCGCGCTGCGGACCCGGCACATACCGGGCGACGCGATGCTGATCGAGGGTGTCCCGCCGGGCTACGACGCGGCGGAGACGGCGGCCGCGATGCGGGCCGCCCAGTCGTAGCCGTCAGTAACCCTCAGGAGTCGAACCGGCTCAGCAGGAATTCCATCGCCGCCTGGTCCGGCGCGTTCCACGGCGCCGCCCCCGCCACCCCGCACAGGGCGTCGACCATCTCGCCGGTGACCCCCGTCGCCGGGGGCAGATGGGCGGAAAGGATCAGCCGGGGATCCCGGTCCCGGATCGGCTGGAAAGCAGCCGCGAACTTCTCCGGGTCGACAAGCTGCACCCAGGGACTGTCGATGGTGGCCCACAGCAGCTGCGCGGCCTCCACATCCTCCGGGTCCACCTCGCTCACGTCGCCCGCCTCGGCGAGCTCCACGGTGGGCAGCGGCCCGGCGAAGCAGTGGGAGCTGAAGCAGGCACCGGAGTGGTCATCGAAGAATCCGACGGTGGTCGGATTGTGGTAGAGCGGCGGCCGGAAGCCGGTGAGCGTACGATCGCCCACCTCCAGCGTCTGCCCCGGGTTGAGCAAGTACAGCCGGTTCACCGGAATCGGCCGCTCGCAGCCGAGCAGCCCCGCCGTCCCGAACGTACACACCACCCGCGCCTGTGGCGCTGCCGCCAGCAGTGCGAAAAGCCCCCCGGTGTGATCGCGATCCGGGTTCGTCAGCCAGATCCACCGCACATCCGCCGGATCCATGACACTCGCCAGCGTCTCCGGGAAGTCCCGGTTCGCCAGCCCGAGCCCGGTGTCCACGACCACCGGCTCAGCGGCGAAGAGCACATAGGCGTTGACCGGGAGATAGCCGATCCCCGGCACCTCCAGGCTGTCACTCAGCAGGGTGATGTCCGGCCGCACCTTGTGAATGTGCATGTTTCCATCGTCTGCCCCTGCTGATAGGCGCGCACCCGCGGCGTGTTCGCTACAGCGAGTCGAAGGGCGGCACGATGCGTACGACGACGAGCAGGGGCTCGCGCGGTGCGACCAGGAAGTAGAACCAGCCGCCGGCGGCATCCATGCGGCGCAGTCCGCCGGGTCGCGGGCCGTTGCCGAGGTCGCTGGCATCAACGCCGGTGCTGGCGAGATTCGACAAGCTGCCCGGCCAGGCGTTCCACTTCCGCCACCACCTGAGTGGGGACGCCGCCCGCCATGTGCTCGTGGTCAGGGTCGGACGCCCAACGCCAGTCCCGGTTCACTGTCACCGTGTCGGAAGCCCGACAGCGGCGTGGGCCTCGTCCAGGATCCGACCGATCCCGGAGGCCGCTTTCCGCGCCTGGACGGCGTCGCCTGACTCGGCGGCGTCTTCCCAGCGGCGGAAGTCCGCCGCCAACAGAGGATGGCGCTGGATGTGAACGAAGACGGCCCATTGCGCGATAAACCGCTGGAGTGGTGACAGGTCAGAGCCCTGTCGGGACTGGTCGGCTGCCGAATCCAGTTCCCGGGTGAAAGCAGGTAGCGACGCAGGCGCGATCTGCCGGATGGCCTGCCGCAGCGCCGCGACGGTGGCAGCGGGCTGGGGGATAAGCGGCTGCCCGGCATCGGGGGTGGTCATGGCTGCTCTCATGGGCGAGATTCTGATCCCGCGTGTCAGCGTATCCGGCCAAAGACTTCTCCCTCACTCGCAGGAGTGAGGGAGAAGCCGCTACCTCTTACCGCCCGCTTGCCCGTCAGCCATCGGCCCTCGCCACGCCGACCGGGCAGGAGACCCCGGTGCCGCCGATCCCGCAGTACCCGGCCGGGTTCTTGTCCAGGTACTGCTGGTGGTACCCCTCGGCCGGATAGAAGGTCCGGCCCTCCGCGGGGAGCAGCTCCGTGCTGATCGTGCCGTAGCCGGAGCCGGTCAGGACCTGCTGGTAGGCGGCGCGGGAGGCCTCGGCGGTGGCTGCCTGGGCGGGGGAGTGGGTGTAGATCGCCGAGCGGTACTGGGTGCCGACGTCGTTGCCCTGGCGGAAGCCCTGGGTCGGGTCGTGGGCCTCCCAGAACACCTTCAGCAGTTGCTCGTACGAGACGACGGACGGGTCGAAGACCACCCGGACCGCCTCCGTGTGCCCGGTTCGGCCCGAGCAGACCTCCTCGTACGTGGGGTTCTCGGTGTATCCGCCCTGGTAGCCGACCAGCGTGGTGTACACCCCCGGGACCTGCCAGAACTTGCGCTCCGCGCCCCAGAAGCAGCCCAGACCGAAGTCCGCGGTCTCCAGCCCCTCCGGGTAAGGGCCGAGGAGGGGGTTGCCCAGGACCGTGTGGCGGGACGGGACGTGGAAGGCGGGGGTTTCGCGCCCGCGGAGGGCCTGCTCGGGGGTGGGCAGCTCGGGGACGCGGCGGGACAGGAACATGCTGGGCTCCTCGGTGTGTGGGGTCCGTACGGGGAACGTCCGGCCCCTCCACGGCATTCCTCGGCTGTCACGGGGCTCCGCCCCGGTGGTGCCCCGGAGCGGCCCCAACGACGCGCTCACGGCGACGGGCAACCCCGACCACCCAGCCCGGCATGTCCCCCCGGACGAAGTCTGGGGGAGTTGGAGGCCGGACACACCGGCCCACCGAACGGGGTGGGGTACACCGCGATACCCCGCGCCCCGCGCAACGGGGCACCACGTGGTGCGGAAGACCGTGGCACCCCGCACCCCGCACCCCGGGCGGCGGGGTGACTCGGGTCAGTGCGGCAGCGTCGCCGGACTGCCACCGTTCGCCTCGTACCCGGCCACCGCCAGCGCCCGGTACACCGTGTACACCGCCGCAGGATCCGCCTCCTGCGTCCACGGCAGCGCCCCGACGTGCCCGTCCACGTGCACCAGCTGCCGCATCGCCTCGGCCCAGCGCTCCATGCGCACCAGGAACAGCACCAGCAGGTGCCGCACCTGCGGCAGCACCGGGTCGTCTTCGTCCGCCGAGTGCACGGCGTGCAGCGCGCCCTCCACGGCCTTCGTCACGACGGCGCTCTGATAGAAGCCGGAGACCAGATTCACCTCGGGAAGATGCTCGTACACCGCGAACAGCGGCAGCGCGGCCAGCAGCGAGCCCCGCGGTGCCCGGGCGGCCGCCGTGGTCGCGAAGTGGTCGGCCTCCTCGCGGGAGCCGTGCCACTTCTCGCACAAGTAGTGCAGCGCCGCGAGATGCGCGCCCATGTGCGCGGGCGCTCGGTCGATCACCTTCGCCCACAACTGGTCGAACTGCTCGTGTGGGTAGCCGAGGCCACGGGCGGCGGCCAGTTCGATGACGTACGGCACGGGATCGCCGGGCGCCAGGAGCGCCGCCTCACCGCAGACCGTACGGGCCTCCTCCAGGATGATCCGGAAGTCGTCGCTGCCCGCGCCGCCGGAAGACCGCCATGCCTGCTGCACCAGGAACTCGGCGTGCACCGCCGCGCCGCCGGCGTCCTTCGGCGACTCGGAGCGCCAGGCGCGCAGCCAGGCGCCCCCGGTGCCAGGCTGCTGCCGCAGCTCCAGCGAGGCCGCGCCCGCGAACGCCTGGACGCGCTGCCAGCGCAGCTCACCTTCCTTCGGTGTGCCGGCGAGCAGCTGCGACGCGGCACGCCAGTCCTGGGTGCGCTGGACGACCTCGAGTACGTCCAGGAGGTCCTGGTCGGGCCCCGGTAGCCGCAGATCCAGCTGCTCCTGCCGTACGAAGCCGTACGCGGCGGGGTCCGCGGCGTCCGGGGCGCCGGGGGCCACCTGGCGGATGCCGCCCCGACGGCGCAGCAGGAACGGACCAACGACCGCGAGCAGCATGAGCACCGCGATCAGGAACCAGAGAATCTCCATACCGCCCATTGTCCCGGACCGCGTGGGGAAGCCCGCGCACCGGGACTACGCTCGTGAGCTATGAGTGACCATTTCAGCAGCGATTCCGAGTCCGGCCACGAGCGCAGTTTCGAGACCCTCGCCATCCACGCGGGCAACACCGCCGACCCGCTGACCGGCGCGGTCGTGCCCCCCATCTACCAGGTGTCCACCTACAAGCAGGACGGTGTCGGCGGACTCCGCGGCGGCTACGAGTACAGCCGCAGCGCCAACCCGACCCGTACCGCGCTGGAGGAGAACCTCGCGGCGCTGGAGGGCGGCCGGCGCGGTCTCGCCTTCGCCTCCGGTCTTGCCGCCGAGGACTGCCTGCTGCGTGCGCTGCTGGTGCCCGGTGACCACGTGGTCATCCCCAACGACGCCTACGGTGGCACCTTCCGCCTGTTCGCCAAGGTCGTCCAGCGATGGGGCGTCGAGTTCTCGGTCGCCGACACCTCCGACCCGGCGGCGGTCCGTGACGCCCTCACCGACCGTACGAAGCTGATCTGGGTGGAGACCCCGTCGAACCCGCTGCTGGGGATCACCGACATCGCGCACATCGCGGGCATCGCCCGCGCCGCGGGCGCGAAGCTGGTCGTGGACAACACCTTCGCCAGCCCTTACCTCCAGCAGCCGCTCGCGCTCGGCGCGGACGTGGTCGTCCACTCGCTGACGAAGTACATGGGCGGGCACTCCGACGTTGTCGGCGGCGCACTGGTCACCGCCGACGAGGCGCTCGGCGAGGAACTGGCGTACCACCAGAACGCGATGGGCGCGGTAGCCGGTCCGTTCGACTCCTGGATCGTGCTGCGCGGCATCAAGACCCTGGCGGTCCGGATGGACCGGCACAGCCAGAACGCGAAGCGGATCGCCGAGATGCTGACCCAGCACGCCAAGGTAACGCGGGTGTTCTACCCGGGTCTTGCCGAGCACCCGGGCCACGAGATCGCCGCGAAGCAGATGAAGGACTTCGGCGGAATGGTGTCCTTCCAGGTCGCCGGCGGCGAGGAGGCGGCCGTCGAGGTCTGCAACCGCGCGAAGCTGTTCACGCTGGGTGAGTCCCTGGGCGGTGTTGAGTCGCTGATCGAGCACCCCGGCCGGATGACGCACGCGTCGGTGGCGGGCTCACTGCTGGAGGTGCCGGCCGATCTGGTGCGGCTGTCGGTCGGCATCGAGTCGGTGGACGACCTGCTGGCGGACCTTGAGCAGGCCCTCGGCTGACGGTTCCGGCCGCGGACCGCAGGCTGACAGCACCGTGACGCGGCCACCCGCCCTGTGACAGGGCGCGGCGGTAGGGCGCCCCTGGACGTCCTACCGCCGCACCGTGCCGTACCAGGCACGCCGGGACGTGGCCGGAACGTGGGAACCGTTGTGCCGGATGCCGAACGGACGTCAGGCGCTGACCTTCTCGTCCTCCAGCATGCCCCGGATCTGCTCGCGCAACTCCGGTGTGTTCTCGTGGCCGTGGACCGAGGCCGCGTGCTCACCGGCGGCCCGGAGGACTTCCTCCTCCTCACCGGAGATGGTGAGGCTGCAGTTCGTCTCACTGGGGAATCTGCGGCAGTCGACGACTTTCCTGGTCATGACGACCTCCTGGACTGAGGTGGTACGCCGCTTCTTCCACCCTAGGCCGGTTCCGGCAGATCCCGCCTGCCTCGCGACTCCCGGCCCGGTGCGCCGGTCAGCCCTTACCAGCCGTCGATCTCCGGGGTCGTCGCGGCGGGCGGCACACTCCAGGGCTCGACCACCGCCGCCCAGACGGTGAAGGCCACCGCGGCGACCAGCAGCACGGCCCAGCCGACCCGGCGCAGGGCGCGCCGGCGGTGCAGCAGCCGGGTGCCCAGTACGGTCGCGCGGGGCGCGAGGTCGGCGGGCAGCGGCGCGGGCGGAGTGTCCAGTAGCCGTCGGACCTCCTCCTCCTTGCGCCCGGACCCGCCGGCGTCACCGTACGAGACGTACGGACCGTGCGAGGCATTCATGAGGCACTCGCCGCCCGGAACGGCGGACGCGCCCGGGGGCAGAACCACGAACGGGCTCCGCGTGGCCGTGTGCCGGGGTGGCGGAGCACGGAGACCGCGCGTGCGCAGATCGCCCGTGCCCGCTCCATCGGGATCCCGAGCAGCGCCGCGGTCTGCTCCTCGGCCACGCCCTCGTAGATCCGGAGCACCACGACCAGCCGCTCTTGGGGGCTTAGCAGGGCCGTCGGGCCATGGCCACCGCCGCAGTGGTGGCGCCACGCCGAGCGGGCGAAGCGGGCGACGAGCGCGGCGCGGGTCCGGTCGTACGGATCCTCGCCGCGCAGCCGGTCCCAGTCCGCGTAGGTGTGGGCGAGTGCGGCGACCAGCAGCCGCTGTGCCTCCGGGTTGTGCGGGGGCCGCTCGCAGGTCAGCAGGGTCGCGGCGTGCAGCAGCCGCCTGGCCGCGCCCGCGACGAAGACGTCGAAGTCCCCGGCGCCGGAGGTGGTGCGGGCATGGGCCTGCCTCCGCCCGTACGTATGGGCGGAGGCGGAAAGCGGGTCCTGCCGCCGCTGACGCATGTGCTCATATCAGGCCAGTCGGCGCCTCTGGTCAAGGGTTTGGACAGGCGGCGTTCAGCAGGACGCGGCGCTCAGGAGGAGGCGGCGTTTACGGGGCGGCGTTCAGGAGGAGGCGGCGGAGGCCGGCTGTCCTTCCGCTTCCACGACCGGTCCGCCCGCCTGCCGGGCGGACAGGGCGGAGTTGAAGCGGGTGAGCAGCACGCAGAACGCATCCCGCTCCTCCTCCGTCCAGTCGTCCGTCACCTGCGCCATCAGCTCGCGCCGTGAGGAGCGGACCTCCTCCAGCCGGGCGTGGCCGCGCGGTGACAACTGGAGTACGACCGCACGCCCGTCCTCGGGGTGCGAGGTGCGCTTGACCAGTCCGGTGTCGACCAGGGGAGCGACCTGCCGGGTCACGGTCGACGAGTCGATGCCCATCCCGGCGGCGAGCGCCTTGACGCCCATCGGTCCTTCCTGGTCGAGCCGGTTGAGCAGCAGATACGCGGCCCGGTCCATCGAGTTGCGGGCCTGGCCCACTCCGCCGAGCCGGGTCTGCTCCGCGCGGCGTGCGAAGACGGCCACCTGGTGCTGGAGGGCATCGAGGAGACCGGGGTTGAGATCAGGCGTCATGTCCTGGGATGTGGGCATGGCTGCGGGGCTCTCTCGTGCGGCGGCGGTCGGTTGGTGGGGGACAGAGTACGCGGACGAGGGCGGGAGCGTACCGGCCCTGCGGAAACCCGTGGAATCCCGCTTGAGCCCCGCTGTCGTCCCACGGGGACCGCGCCGCGATCCTGCCGGGAAGCGCGCCGGACTCCCGCCGGGAGTCCCGCTGGACCCTGCGGACAAGTGTGTGATCGGGCCGTCCGGAAGGCCTGTCGGCTGCGAGACTGGCAGTCATGAGCTTCCATGTGGCAGGCCCCGCTCACCCCCTCATCCTCGATGACGTCAGGGGGGCCCAGAAGATGCTCTCCGGCGTGGCCAAGCTGACCCCCATGGAGGGCAGCCGGTATCTGTCCGACCTGGTCGGCGCTCCTGTCCATCTCAAGTGCGAGAACCTCCAGCGGACCGGATCGTTCAAACTGCGCGGCGCGTACGTGCGGATCTCAGGGCTGCGCCCGGAGGAGCGCGCGGCCGGGGTCGTCGCGGCGTCCGCCGGAAACCACGCGCAGGGCGTGGCCCTGGCCTCCGCACTGCTCGGGGTGCGTTCCACCGTCTTCATGCCGGTGGGCGCTCCGCTGCCGAAGGTGGCCGCGACGCGTGAGTACGGCGCTGACGTGCGGCTGCGCGGACAGGTCGTGGACGAGAGCCTCGCCGCGGCGCGTGACTACGCGCGGGACACGGGTGCCGTGTTCATTCACCCCTTCGACCATCCCGACATCATCGCGGGGCAGGGCACGGTGGGCCTGGAGATCCTTGAACAGTGCCCCGAGGTGCGGACGATCATCGTCGGCATGGGCGGGGGCGGTCTGGCGGCTGGCATCGCGGTCGCGGTGAAGGCGCTGCGCCCCGATGTGCGGATCATCGGTGTGCAGGCCGAGGGCGCGGCGGCGTATCCGCCGTCGCTGGAGGCGGGCCGTCCGGTGGCGATCGAGGCGCCCGCCACCATGGCGGACGGCATCAAGGTGGGCTGCCCGGGAGAGGTGCCGTTCGCGATTGTCGAGGAACTGGTCGACGAGGTGCGCACGGTTTCGGAGGGCGCGCTGTCCTCGGCGCTGCTGCTGTGCCTGGAGCGGGCCAAGCTGGTGGTCGAACCGGCCGGCGTGAGCACGGTGGCGGCGCTGCTGAGCGAGCCGCGCTCCGTGCACGGCCCGGTGGTGGCGGTGCTGTCGGGTGGCAACGTCGACCCCCTGCTGATGCAGCGCATCCTGCGTCACGGAATGGCGGCGGCGGGCCGCTATCTGTCGCTCCGGCTGCGGTTGGCCGACCGGCCGGGCGCGCTGGCGACGCTGCTGAGCGTGCTGTCCACACTGGACGCGAACGTCCTGGACGTGGCTCATGTCCGTACCGATCCGCGCCTCGGTCTGACAGAGGTCGAGGTCGAACTCCAGTTGGAGACAAAGGGACGCGAGCACTGCGCGGAGGTGGAACGAGCCCTGCGTGACGGGGGCTACCGCGTGATGAGCTGAGAGTGGGCTGAGGCACCGGAGCGGGGGCGCCGCCGGGCGGAGTCTTGTGGGTCGCGATGTATCGCGTTACTGTCGCCGACATCGCGGAGAATTTCCCTGCGTGAATCGCCGTACGGGCTTAGGCTTGCGCGATCAGCGCGGGCTCCCGGGTCGCCTCCACTCCGCATACGGGGAGAATCCATATGCCAGGTGCCATATACGCCGAAGGCCTGGTGAAGACCTTCGGTGACGTCAAAGCTCTGGACGGTGTCGACCTCGATGTCCCCGAGGGCACGGTCCTCGGAATGCTCGGGCCGAACGGCGCCGGCAAGACCACCGCCGTGCGCGTGCTGACCACCCTCCTCCAGCCGGACAGCGGCAGGGCGGTCGTCGCGGGGATCGACGTTCTCAAACATCCCAACGAAGTCCGCCGCTCGATCGGGTTGTCCGGCCAGTTCGCCGCGGTCGACGAGTATCTGACCGGCCGTGAGAACCTCGAAATGGTCGGGCGGCTCTACCAGATGAGCGCGAACGCCGCCCGGAAGCGGGCAGGCGAACTGCTCGAGCGCTTCAACCTCGCCGACGCCGGGCAGCGCGTCGCCAAGACGTACTCGGGCGGTATGCGCCGCCGCCTCGACCTCGCCGCGGCTCTCGTCGTACGGCCGCCCGTGATGTTCATGGACGAGCC
>NZ_JBHXFA010000205.1:0-9515 GCF_042724175.1 Streptomyces sp. NPDC127084 | reverse complement strand
CTCTGCTGTGCCCCCGCTTTGTCGGTGGGGGCGCCCCCCCGCCCCCCAGCGCCCGGGGGGCCCCTTCTCTCGTCCTCCCTGGTGAACACCTCTACCAGCCAGGACGAGAACGAACCCGTCACCGCACCCAGGAGGGCCAGACCGCAGATCATCATCCCGACCGCGATCAGCCGCCCCAACGGGGTCACGGGTGTGACATCGCCGTAGCCGACCGTTGTCAACGTCTCGGAGGCCCACCACAGGGCATCCCCGAACGTCCGGATCGTCGCCCCCTGCGCTCTGTGCTCCGTCTGGTAGACGGTGAGCGCGCCGGCATAGCCGAGCAGGACGGCTCCCGTTCCCGCGTAGGAGATGACCCGCGCGTGGAGACTGAGCTTCGGGGTCTCCCGGCGGCTCTGCACTGCGGTGTAGACCTTGAGCAACCGCAGTGGGCGCAGCAGCGGAAGGATCAGGACCACGGTGTCCAGCCACTGCGCCCGCAGGAAGCGCCGGAGCCGCTGACGGCTCAGCCGGAGCCGCACCAGGTAGTCCGCCGCGAAGACCGCCCACATCAGCAGAGCCACCGACAGGGCGAGATCGCGCCAGACCCGATCTGCGTCCGGGGCCAGTGCGATGACGGAGTACGCCGCCACGAAGACCAGCGAGGCCCAGAACAGCGGCAGCTCGACGCGCCGCTCGTAGCGCTGGAGCGGGGTGCCCGCGTCATCGACGTCCATCGGCACAGCATCGCCCGGAGCCTGCCGGGCTCTGCCCCGGCGACACGCTCCGAACGGTCGAAGTCATATGCTGCACCACATGACGAGTGAGCCGGAGCAGCAGATCGGAGTAGGGACCCAGGACGCCTTCCAGCGTCTGTGGACCCCCCACCGGATGGCGTACATCCAGGGGGAGAACAAGCCCACAGGACCGGGGGCCGAGGACGGCTGCCCCTTCTGCTCCATCCCCTCGAAGTCCGACGAGGACGGGCTCGTCATCGCGCGCGGTGGGAGCGTGTACGCGGTGCTGAACCTCTACCCGTACAACGGCGGGCATCTGATGGTGGTGCCCTACCGGCACGTCGCCGACTACACGGACCTCGACGAGACGGAGACCGTCGAGCTCGCGGCGTTCACCAAGCGGGCGATGACGGCGCTGCGCACGGCATCCGGGGCGCATGGATTCAACATCGGGATGAACCAGGGATCGGTGGCGGGCGCCGGCATCGCCGCCCACCTGCACCAGCACGTGGTGCCCCGCTGGGGCGGCGACACCAACTTCATGCCGGTGGTCGGGCACACCAAGGTGCTGCCCCAACTCCTCGCCGACACGCGGAAGATGCTCGCGGAGGCTTGGCCGCAGGACTGACCGGGCGTGGTGCCGCCCGCGGTACTCACGGCGGCACCACGCATCCAGGGGGCTACGCGTCGTAGACGTCGGCCTTGCGAGGCATCGGGTCCTGCACCATCCCGCTGACGATCAGGGAGCGGTTGCTGAAACGCTCGGTATCCACGCCGTTCTCCTCCAGCACCCGCATCGCCGCGGCGTGTGTCACCCGCAGCACGGGGGTGGCCGCGCGCATCGCGTCATCGGCCATGAACCGGTGCCGCCAGGGCTTGTCCGCCCATGCGTGCCGCAGCCCGAAGGGCTCCGGGAGGACCAGCTTCCCGCCGATGAAGTCCAGCAGTGGCGGGTACCAGGAGAACGGCGCCCTGACCATCTGGCGTACCACCTCGCGCGTCGTCACCAGCGGCAGGGTCCGCGTCTCGGTCTCCCAGAACCGCACGGTCTTGGCGACCTCGACGGTCTTCGGCGCCGGCTTGGTGGTGAACAGGGAGTGCACCGGGCCGAGGGCGTGGCCGGTCACCTCGATCCGCAGGGTCTCGAACAGTACCGTCACAGTGATCATCATGGTGATCACCAACTGGCCGTCCCAGAGGGTGAACTGCACTCCCAGATAGTGCCGGTTGCCACTGCCGAACTGCTGGTGGTCGCACATGCGCTGGATCTCGTGGCGTCTGACCTGGTACCTGTTGTCCACGTCCTGGCCCTCGGGCCGTGCCACCTCCGTCGCGCCCTCTCCGACGGGTACCACGACCCAGTGCTTCACCGAAGGGGCCGGGAAGCCGCCCGTGTTCAGCGGGCCGCGTTGGAGCAGGGTGAGCTGGTCGTGGATCACCTTGATGACGTCCCAGCTGCGGAACTGGTGGAACTCCTTGGCCGGTGCCTTCGCCACCAGCTCCTCCGCGAGCTGCCAGCTGCCCCAGCGGGTGCCCATGCCGAGTATCCCCTTGGGGCCGGCGTAGAACACCGAGTTGGCGTGCTGCTCCGCCGTCAGCAGTTCGAGTCCCTGGCGCAGCTGCTCGGCCGCCGTTTCGTTCGGGTGGCCGGGAACGGCCTCGGGGACCTTCGCACCGATTCCACCGCCGGAGAGCAGGCTGTCCCAGCGCTCGCGCATGTCCTTTGCCGTAGCGAGGCAGATCCGCTTGGCGAGCCACCAGCCGATCACCGGGGCGATGATCATGCCGCGCAGGTAGTAGCCCCAGAAGCCGGTGAACGGCAGCTTGAGGAGGAAGATCACCCCCAGCAGGGCCAGCCCCGCCATCAGCGCCCCGCCCAGCGCGCCCAGCCGCTTGTTCTGCGCCCCGGCGACCATCCGGCGCAGCCCGAACGCTCCCATCCACAGCAGCATCCCGGGCAGGAACAGCAGCCCGAACACCGCCATGATCATGGTGAGTTTGGCGTCCCGCTGCCTGCGGATGCCGTTCGCGGCCAGGGCGTGCTCGACCACGGTCTGCGGCTCGGTACCGAAGGACTGGATCAGCGGTTTGCGCGCGCCGCCGAGCAGCCGTACCTGGACCGCCCGGGAGAACGCCTCGCCCAGGTTCGGCTCGAACAGCTTGATCTTCGGCTTGACCACCTTCGATTCGTGCCACTCGCTGTTGGCCTTGAGTATCTCGGCGAGTTCGCTGTCCCGGTACGCGGCCGAGGCGAGCGCGTGCGTCGCCGCCGTCTGCCCGGCCGCACCCTGGAGCGGGACCTGCGCCCCAGGAGAGAAATCAAATGCCTGCTCCGCCACCCCACCCGCCCCCATCGCCGCATCCGCGGTAGTCGCCGAAACCGTCGGCACTGCGACCTGTTCCCCACCACCGTGCCCCGCACACCTTCCGAGCTGGGCACCCCAGCGTAGCGAGGACGCGCTGTATCCGCCTCATCACCATGAAGTGCCGCCCGCCGCAAGGGGATACGGCGGACGGCACGCACAACTCCTAGGCGGCCTGCGTCTCTTCCCTGACCCTGCCTGCCAACTGCGGTGGCATTGCCTCGTGTCGGGCGTATGAGCGGTCGAAACGACCCGTACCATGCGAGATCGACCGCAGATCGACCGCGTACCGCCCGATCTCGATCTCGGGCACCTCTGCTCGTACGAGTGTCCGACTGTGGCCTGCCTGTTCTGTGCCGACCACCCGGCCCCGGCGGCCCGACAGATCGCTCATGACCGCGCCCACATACTCGTCGGGCACCATCACCTGCACCTCGGCCACCGGCTCCAGCAGATGGATCCGGGCGTCGGCCGCCGCCTCACGCAGCGCGAGCGCGCCCGCCGTCTGGAACGCGGCGTCGGACGAGTCCACCGAGTGCGCCTTGCCGTCCAGCAGCGTCACCCGCACGTCCACCAGCGGGTAGCCGGCCGCCACCCCCTTCGCCGCCTGCGCCCTGATGCCCTTCTCCACGGACGGGATGAACTGGCGCGGCACCGCGCCGCCCACCACCTTGTCCACGAATTCGATTCCCGAACCGGCCGGCAGCGGCTCGACCTCGATCTCGCAGATCGCGTACTGGCCGTGTCCGCCGGACTGCTTCACATGACGGCCGCGCCCCGCCGACCGCTCGCCGAACGTCTCCCGCAGCGACACCTTGTGCGGCACGACGTCGACCTGTACGCCGTACCGGCTGCGCAGCCGCTCGAGCGCCACATCCATATGGGCCTCGCCGAGACACCACAGCACCACCTGGTGCGTGTCCTGGTTCTGCTCCAGCCGCATCGTCGGATCCTCGGCGGCCAGCCGGGACAGGCCCTGCGAAAGACGGTCCTCGTCCGCCTTGCTGTGCGCCTGGATGGCCAGCGGCAGCAGCGGGTCCGGCATCGCCCACGGCTCCATCAGCAGTGGATCGTCCTTGGCCGAGAGCGTGTCGCCGGTCTCCGCCCGCGACAGCTTCGCGACACAGGCCAGGTCACCCGCGATACACGCGTTCATCGTGCGCTGCTGCTTGCCGAACGGGGAGGTCAGCGCCCCCACCCGCTCGTCCACGTCATGGTCCTCGTGGCCGCGGTCCGTCAGCCCGTGCCCGGAGACATGAACCGTCTCGTCCGGGCGCAGCGTCCCCGAGAACACCCGCACCAGCGACAGGCGTCCCACATAGGGGTCGGACGCGGTCCTGACCACCTCGGCGACCAGCGGCCCGTCGGGATCGCAGCTGATCGTAGGCCGGGGCACGCCGTCCGGGGTCGTGACGGCCGGTGCCTCCCGCTCCAGCGGGGTCGGGAACCCGCCCGTGATCAACTCCAGCAGCTCGACGGTGCCGAGCCCCTGCTTCCCGCCGTCCGCGGCGGGTGCGGCGAACAGCACCGGATGGAAAACGCCCCGGGCGACGGCCTTCTCCAGATCCTCGATCAGCGTCTTGAGGTCGATCTCCTCGCCGCCCAGATAGCGGTCCATGAGGGTCTCGTCCTCGCTCTCCGCGATGATCCCCTCGATGAGCCGGTTCCGTGACTCCTCGATCAGCGGCACCTGCTCCTGCGCGGGTGCCTGCTCCGCGCGGGCCCCGCCCGAGTAGTCGAACAGCTTCTGGGTCAGCAGCCCGGTCAAACCCGTCACCGGGGCGTGCCCGTCGGCGGCCTCGGGGCCGTACAGGGGCAGATAGAGCGGCAGCACGGCATCGGGGTCGTCGCCGCCGAAGATCTGGCCGCAGATCCGGGTGAGGTCGTCATAGCCGGTGCGTGCCGTGTCCAGGTGGGTGACCACGATGGCCCTCGGCATGCCCACGGCCGCGCACTCCTCCCACACCATCCGGGTGGAAGCGGCCACGGCATCGGCCTCCTGGGCCGCGGAGACGACGAAAAGGGCCGCGTCCGCGGCTCGCAGACCGGCCCTCAGTTCCCCGACGAAGTCGGCGTATCCGGGGGTGTCCAGCAGATTGATCTTGTACCCGCCCCATTCGACCGGGACGAGGCTGAGCTGTACGGAACGCTGCTGGCGGTGCTCGATCTCGTCGTAGTCCGAGACCGTCCCGCCGTCCTCGACCCGGCCCGCCCTGTTGACCGCTCCCGCGGTCAGCGCGAGGGCCTCGACCAGCGTCGTCTTGCCCGAGCCGCTGTGGCCGACCAGCACCACATTCCGTACGGATGAGGGCCGGTCGACCGTCGTAGCCCTGCCGGCGGCTCCGGGGTGTGCGTTTGCCTTGTCGCCCATGATTCGTTCCTCCCGACTGCGTGCACGGTGAGGTGGGGGGTGAGATGGGGCGCGGACCCGGGGGCGCCGTGTCGGGGAGACCCCCGGCCGGAACGAACAGACGCTCCGGCACCTGCCCGCGGTGGTCTTTCGAGCTTTCCACTCCCTTCACGGCGCGTCCATACGTCGTACGTGACCGGGGGAGTCCACCTGCCCGGGAACGCCGCGACTACGATGGGCCAGCCGGTGGCCACCAGGGCCGCACGGCCCACCGAACCCCGGGAAGGCCATGCTGAACAAGTACGCGCGTGCGTTCTTCACGCGTGTCCTCACGCCGTTCGCCGCGTTTCTGCTCCGCCGGGGGGTGAGCCCCGACGCGGTCACCCTCATCGGCACGGCAGGGGTGATGGTCGGCGCGCTGGCGTTCTTCCCGCGCGGAGACTTCTTCTGGGGGACCATCGTCATCACCCTGTTCGTGTTCTCGGACCTCGTCGACGGGAACATGGCGCGTCAGGCCGGGATCTCCAGCCGCTGGGGTGCCTTCCTCGACTCCACGCTCGACCGGGTGGCGGACGGGGCGATCTTCGGCGGATTCGCCCTCTGGTACGCGGGCGAGGGCGACAACAACATGATGTGCGCTGTGGCCATCTTCTGCCTGGCCAGCGGCCAAGTCGTCTCGTACACCAAGGCACGCGGCGAGTCCATCGGACTGCCCGTCGCGGTGAACGGACTGGTCGAGCGAGCCGAACGGCTGGTCATCTCACTGGTCGCGGCCGGTCTCGCCGGGCTGCACGCCTTCGGCGTGCCGGGCATCCAGGTCCTGCTGCCGATCGCGCTGTGGATCGTGGCTGTCGGGTCGCTGGTGACCCTGGGACAGCGAGTGGTGACGGTACGCCGCGAGGCGGCGGAGGCGGACGCGGGGGCGTCGCCGGAGGGGAACGGGGCTGCTTCATGAAGGAACGCCTGACCGACGCGCTGTACGGACTTGGCTGGTCCGCAGTCAAGAAACTCCCCGAACCCGCAGCGACCGGACTCGGCCGGAGCATCGCCGACACCGTCTGGAAGCGCCGCGGCAAGGGCGTGCTGCGCCTGGAGTCCAACCTCGCCCGGGTCGTCCCCGACGCCGGACCCGAGCGTCTCGCCGAACTCTCCCAGGCCGGAATGCGCTCCTACATGCGCTACTGGATGGAGTCCTTCCGGCTGCCCACCTGGGACCGGGAACGCGTCAGACGCAGCGTCCACATCAATGACGTCCACCGGCTCACCGACGGCATCGCCTCGGACCGCGGCGTCGTGCTCGCGCTGCCCCACATGGCCAACTACGACCTCGCCGGGGTCTGGGTCACCCGCGCCCTGGACACTCCGTTCACCACGGTCGCCGAACGCCTCAAGCCCGAGAGCCTCTACGACCGGTTCGTCGCCTACCGCGAGTCCCTCGGCATGGAGGTACTGCCGCACGTCGGCGGCTCCGCCTTCGGCACCCTCGCCCGCCGGCTGCGCGAGGGCGGCCTGGTCTGCCTGGTCGCCGATCGCGACCTGTCCGCGTCGGGCATCGAGGTGAAGTTCTTCGGCGAAACGGCCCGGATGCCGGCCGGACCCGCCCTGCTCGCACAGCAGACCGGTGCCCTGCTCCTGCCCGTCACCCTCTGGTATGACGACACCGACGTCATGCAGGGGCGTGTCCACCCGCCCATCGACGTACCCGAGACAGGTACCAGGGCCGAGAAGACGTCTGCCATGACACAGGCGCTGGCGGATGCCTACGCCACCGGAATCGCCGAACACCCGGAGGACTGGCACATGCTCCAGCGTCTTTGGCTCGCGGACCTAGAGGAGCCGCGGGCATGAGGATCGGCATCGTCTGCCCTTACTCCTGGGACGTACCCGGAGGCGTGCAGTTCCACATCAGGGACCTGGCGGAGCATCTGATCCGGCTGGGCCACCAGGTGTCCGTGCTCGCCCCCGCCGACGACGACACCCCGCTGCCGCCCTATGTGGTGTCCGCCGGCCGCGCGGTGCCCGTGCCCTACAACGGCTCGGTCGCCCGGCTCAACTTCGGCTTCCTCTCCGCGGCACGCGTACGGCGCTGGCTGCACGAGGGCACCTTCGACGTCATCCACATCCACGAGCCTGCCTCGCCCTCGCTCGGTCTGCTGACCTGCTGGGCGGCCCAGGGCCCGATCGTCGCGACCTTCCACACCTCCAACCCGAGGTCGCGGGCGATGATCGCGGCATACCCGATCCTCCAGCCCGCGCTGGAGAAGATCAACGCCCGTATCGCGGTCAGCGAGTACGCCCGCCGGACGCTGGTGGAACACCTGGGCGGCGACGCGGTCGTGATCCCGAACGGCGTCGACGTGGACTTCTTCGCCAAGGCGGAGCCCAAGGCCGAGTGGCAGGGCGGGGATGCCCCCGGCAAAGCCAGAGGGGGCACCATCGGCTTCATCGGCCGCATCGACGAGCCCCGCAAGGGCCTGCCGGTACTGATGAAGGCCTTCCCGAAGATCCTCGCCGAGCGCCCGGAGACCCGGCTGCTGGTCGCGGGACGCGGCGACGAGGAGGAGGCGGTCGCCTCCCTCCCCGCCGAGATGCGCTCACGCGTCGAGTTCCTCGGCATGGTGAGCGACGAGGACAAGGCGCGGTTGCTGCGCAGTGTCGATGTCTACGTCGCCCCCAACACGGGCGGCGAGAGCTTTGGGATCATCCTGGTCGAGGCCCTCTCGGCGGGCGCGCCGGTGCTCGCCTCCGACCTGGACGCCTTCGCCCAGGTCCTGGACCAGGGCGCGGCCGGCGAGCTCTTCACCAACGAGGACGCGGACTCGCTTGCCGCGGCGGCGGTACGGCTGCTGGGCGACCCGGCACGACGCGAGGAGCTTCGCGCACGGGGCAGCGCGCATGTGCGGCGCTTCGACTGGTCGACGGTCGGCGCGGACATCCTCGCGGTGTACGAGACCGTAGCGGATGGGGCGGCGTCGGTGGCGGCGGTGGAACGGTCGGGCCTGATGGCCCGCTTCGGCCTAGCCCGCGACTAGTACTCCAGCCGTACTTCGTGGTTTGACCTGGGGAAACGTCGGGCGGTGGGAGTAGCGGGCAGAACCCGTCCGTGAACGGCACTCTGCCCGCTACTGTCCCCCTCGGTCGGCCCCTTGTGGACGTACTGGAACGAGACTGGCCACGGCATCGACGGCCTCCGCCGTCGTATCGTGCGCCTCGGCCCGTCCGGCCGTCTCCGCGCTGCCGACCGGGCCGTCTCCGCCCTACCGTGCGTTCAGCACGGACGCGACGACTCTGCCCGCCGGCCCGCTGCCGTAGCCGCCGGACTGGACGACCGAGCCGGCGGCCAGGTCGTCCGCGTAGCCGGTGAACCAGCTGTTGGAGTCGCTCTGCCCGTCGACCTCGGCCGACCCGGTCTTGGCTCCCTTGTCGCCGCTGACCGCGGACATCGCCTTGGCGGCGGTGCCGTCGGTCGCGGCGGCGCCCATCAGGCTGCGCAGGGTGGCGGCCATGTTCCCGGGCAGTGGCTGGGCGGTGGTCAGCTCGCCCTTGATCATCTCCCTGGGCACGATCACCGGCTGGCGGAACGCGCCGTTTTTCACGGTCGCCGAGAGGGAGGCGATGCTGAGGGCGTTCATGGTGACCTTGCCCTGGCCGATGTAGGAGGCGGCCGTCTCGGGGCCCTTCGAGACCGGGATGCGGGCGTCGGTGGAGACGATCCCGATGGACCACACCCCGCCCAGGCCGAAGTACTTGCGGGCCGTCTGGCTCAGGGCGATGTCCTCCACGCCCTTGGCGTTCAGCGGGCCCAGCGCCTTCATGAAGAAGGTGTTGCAGGAGCGGCGGAAGCTGTCCCGGAAGGTGCCGTTCGCGATGGAGAAGTGCTTGTTGTTGTGGAAGGTCCGGCCCGACCAGGTCACCTCCTTCGGACACTCGACCGGGGAGGTCGGTCCGCCGACCAGGCCGTGCTCCAGCATCATCGCCGCGGTCACGACCTTCATCGTGGAGCCGGGGGCCTGCGCCCCCTCCAGCGCCACGTTGAACCCGCCGGCCGGGCTGTTGGCGACTGCGCTGATCTCGCCGGTGCTGGGC
>NZ_JBHXFA010000204.1:8787-9548 GCF_042724175.1 Streptomyces sp. NPDC127084 | reverse complement strand
GCGCTCCTATACTCTACCGCGGGGTGGCGCGCGCGCGCGGCGGCGGGGGGGCGGCGGCCCCCGCCGGCGGCGTGCTGCGGGCGGTACACAGCCCCCCCCCCCCCCACGCCCCCCCCCCCCACTCCGCGATTGGGCGGGACGGTCAGACACCGCCTAGAACCCGTGGCGGGCGCCGCCGTCCACGGGGAGCATCACGCCGGTCACGTACGACGCTGCGGGCGACAGCAGGAACGCCGCTGTGCGCCCGAACTCCTCCGGGGCGCCGTAGCGCCGCAGCGGGATGCGGTGTTCGTTCGCGGCCCGGGAGGCGTCCGGGTCGCCCGAGAGTTCGTCGAGCTGACGCATGCGGTCGGTGGCGATCCGCCCCGGAAGCAGACCGAGGACGCGGATGCCGCGCGGCCCCAGCTCGTCGGCGAGGGACTTCGCGAAACCGGCCAGGCCAGGGCGCAGGCCGTTGGAGATGGTCAGGCCCGGGATCGGCTCGTGGACCGATCCGGAGAGCACGAAGCCGATGACCCCGCCAGGGCCCAGCGCCGCCGCGGCGGTGCGTGCCAGCCGGACCGCGCCGAGGAACACCGCTTCGAACGCCGCCTGCCACTGCTCGTCCGTGTTGTCGGCGACGAAGCCGGGTGGCGGGCCGCCCACACTGATCAGTACGCCGTCGGGGCGGGCCGCCAGAGTACGCCCGGGCCCGCGGGGGCGGGTGGGCCCCGGGGGGGGGGGGGGTTGGGGCCGCGAGCCGGGCGCGGGGGGGGCCCGGT
>NZ_JBHXFA010000204.1:0-8777 GCF_042724175.1 Streptomyces sp. NPDC127084 | reverse complement strand
GGGGCCCCCCCCCTGTCCAGCGCGCCCGCGCACGCGCCCCCAACGTTCCCGCGCGCCCCGCTCGGCGCGGGGCGCCGGCTCCGGGGTCGGCGTTGTCCGCCGCGATGCCGACGGCGTCGGGCCCGAGTTCGGCCGCCGCCGCTTCGGCAGCCTGCCGCTCCCGGCCGGTGACGACCAGCCGTGCGCCCTCCGCGGCCAGTGCGTGCGCCGAGGCGTTGCCGAGTCCCCGTGTCGCGCCGGTGACGATGTAGACGCGGTCCTTCAGTCCAAGATCCATGCGGCTATCCTGCCGTGTGCCCTGCGGCCGGCGAGGGCCGGCCCGGGAGGCCTCAGACGGCCGCCGAGCCGGGTGCGGCCGCGCGCTCTTCAGCGTCGGACGTCGTTTCGGCCCCAGCGTCGGACGTCGTTTCGGCCCCGGCTTCGGACACCGCCGCCGCAACGCGATCGCGCTTCTCGCGGCGTACGAGGATCACCCAGCCCACGGGCACCCCCGCCGCGAAGAGCCACCACTGGACGGCGTACGCCATATGCGCGCCGATGGAATCGTGGTCAGGGGCGGGGATCAGCTCGGGCGTACCGCCGGACGGCTCGGGCGCGGTCTGCTCGACATAGCCGCCGAGCAGGGTCAGGCCCGTGGACTCCGCCTGCTGTTCGCTGTTGATCAGCATGATCTGACGGGGCGGCAGTCCGGACAGGTCCTTGATACCGCTGGCGTCGGTGGTCTGGTCTGCCATCAGCCGCCCGGTGACGGTGACGCGCCCCTCGGGCGCGGGTGGCACCTCGGGGAACGCCGCCTGGTCGGCCGCAGCGGGTACCCAGCCGCGGTTGACCAGGACCGCACGGCCGTCGGCGAGGACCAGGGGCGTCAGCACATGGAAGCCCACGCGGTCATCGGCGTTGGTGCGGCGGCGGACTACGACCTCATGGGCGGTGTCGAAGGTGCCGCTGGCCGTGACCTGCCGCCAGTAGTCGGCACGGGGGATGGTGCGACCAGGCGAGGTGAGCTCGGTGACCGGTACGGGTCGCGCGGTGAGGTTGCCGGCGATCAGCTCGTTCTGGGCGATCCGGTGCTGGTGCCGGTGCAGCTGCCAGTAGCCCAGCTCGACCATCACGGGAATGAGGACGAGGCTGATGAGGGTGAGGATCACCCACTGTCGGGACAACAGGAAGCGGTACACCCCATGACCGTACAACTCGGCCATGGGGTGTTCGGAGGGAGGGGGTACGAGGGATGACCCGGACCCGCCGGCTCAGAGGTTCAGACCTTGTCGACGATGCCTGCCCTCCCCTCGGCGCGGGCGCAGTGCGCTCCGCAGTACCAGTGGCCCTCGGCCTCGACACCTTGGCCGATGATCTGGACCTTGCAGTGCTCGCAGATGGGGGCCATCCGATGGATGGCGCAGGAAAAGCAGTCAAATACGTGTACGGCGCCCTGGGCATGGACCTCGAAGGACATGCCGTAGTCGTTTCCGCAGACCTCGCAACGTGCCATGCGCCGCATGCTCCGGAGCGCGGGCGGTCTGGGCAAGGTCCACGGGGGCGGGTCGGTCTGCCAGCACCCGACCGGCGCAGTGCCCGCCCCGGGCGCCGTCCTCTCGAGTCACTCTCCCGCCGGGCTCACATCGCGCAGCAGCTGGGCGAAAGCGGCCTCGTCGACGATCGGCGTGCCGAAGGACTTCGCCTTGACGGTCTTCGACGTCCCCGCGTCCGGATCGTTGGTGACCAGGAGGCTGGTGAGCCGCGACACGCTGGTCGCGATATGCAGCCCCGCCTCTATCGCACGGTCCTCAAGCAGCTCCCGCTCGATGGAGGTATCGCCCGAGAACGCCACCCGCATGCCCTGCTTGAGTGGTTTGTCTGCTTCGTAGCGCCCGGGGTTGGGGTAGGGGCAGGCGGGCCGCTTGCGGGACGGCCGCCAGCCGTACTGACGGTATGAGGAGTCGGTCGCTTGTCGGCCGATACGCGGCGCGGGCGCCGCGGTGGACCACTCGGTCAGCGCCCGGCACTCCAGCAGCGGCAGCCGCAGCCCGCGCTCCGCCGCGGTGTGAAGACTGGGCCGGAACGCCTCGGCCAGCACCCGGGCGTCATCCAGGGCATGGTGCGCGCGCTGCTGGACGACACCGTAATGGGCGGCCAGCGACTCCAGCTTGTGGTTGGGCAGCGGCAGCGCCAGCTCCTTGGAGAGTGCGATGGTGCAGAGCCGCTGACGTACCGGCACGGTGTGATCCGCCCGTGCGTACTCCCTGGCGATCATGGACCAGTCGAAGATGGCGTTGTGCGCGACCAGGACCCTGCCGTCCAACCGGTGCGCGAACTCCGCGGCGATATCGGTGAACAGCGGTGCGCCCTCGAGCACATCACTCGTCAACCCGTGGATCCACACCGGTCCAGGGTCCCGCTCGGGATTGACCAGCGTGTACCAGTGGTCCTCGACATTGCCCTGGGCGTCGAGGCGGTAGACGGCAGCAGAGACTATCCGGTCGTCGCGGGCGAGTCCGGTGGTCTCCACGTCGACGACCGCGTACCCCTCTGGATACGCGGTCGGCCACGTTGTTGCGGTCGTACGGTCGTCGAGCATGGTCACAGAGCTTACGGGGCGCCACTGACAAACCGGTCGAGCGCCCCATGGGCGGCGGCCCGGTCGCGTCCCGTCCACCAGGTCGCCTTGGCTCGCCGCGAGTTCCGGGCGAGTCCCCGTCGAGTTCCGGGCGAGGGGCCGGGAACCCTGTCGTAGAAGCCTATGTACCGGCCCGCCCCAGCAGCGAGTCCACCAGTGCCCGCACCGAAGCGGCGAACAGCTTCTCCGGCCGGGCCGGCCGGGCGAGCGCGCGGGCCAGGCCCGGATCGTCCTCGGCGGTTTCCGCGTCCCACAACGTGTCCTGCCCCGGCGACTGAACGGGCGCGCGCTCCTGGCTGCGCTCGACCAGGACGAAGCCGACTATCTGGAACTGCACGGCACGGACCGCCTCTGCCGCGCGTGCCCCGCGCAGCCCCGCCGTGTGCACCTCGTGGACCAGGGCGCGCTGCGCGGGCAGGAACATCCGCTCGGTCAGCCCCCGTTCATGGACCATGGCGATCAGATGCGGGCGGGCCAGCAACTCCAGGCGCAACTGCCGGGCGACCGACACGATCCGGGTGGTGGGAGTGCGCCCTATCGGACGGATCGCACCCATCTCCCGTACCGTCCGCTCCACCAGCGCGTCCAGCAGCGACTCCCGGTTGCCGACATGCCAGTAGATGGACGTGACCGCGGTGCCGAGCCTGGCCGCGAGCCCCCGCATGGTGAGGGCGTCGGGGCCGTGCTGCCTGACCAGCTCCGCCGCGGTGTCCAGCACCTCTTCGCGGGTCAGGGCAGTGCGTGGCATGAGTCCCCCAATTCCGGTACGTGCAAGGCTCTTTACCCTTCATCGGCAACGGTGTAACTCTGTTACAGATCCGTCCCCCGGCGAAAGGGTGGTACGACATGGCTCGTGTACGGTACGGAGCGCGTTCCGAGGCCGAGATCACCGCGGCCCGCGCAGCCGCCGCCACATTCCCCGAGATCTGGTCCACGGGCGTCGTGGCGGTATGGGAGACCGACCCGGACGTGGTCGCGGCCGTGCTCCCACCCCCGCTCAAACCGGCCGAACAGCCCCTGGTGCGGGTGAGTATCAGCCGGGTCGACCTTCCCGGGCATCCTCTGGGCGCGGGCTCCGTAGCCGTCGCCGCCGCACACGGCGAGCAGCAGGGCTGGTATCCGCTCGTCATGCCGATGACCACCGAGCGCGCGCTCGTCGGCGGCCGTGAGGTCTTCGGCGAGCCGAAGAAGCTGGGGGAGGTGACGGTCGACCGCGACGGCCTGGTCGTACGGGCCGCGCTCGCCCGGCACGGGATCGCCTTTGTCGAGGTGCGGGGCGCCGTGTCCGGACCGCTGCCGCTGCCCGAGCCGGCCGAGAAGCTCGACTTCTACTTCAAGTGCCTTCCCTCGGTGGACGGTACGGGTTCGGGCTTCGACGCCGACCCGGTGCTCGTGCACTGCGTACGCAACGAGAGGTTCCGCTCGCTCGAACGCCTCAGCGGCGACGTGGTGCTGCGCGAGTCGATGTACGACCCGGTGGCCGACCTGCCGGTTCGGAAGCTGGTGGAGCTCACCATCGGCGAGAAGACCAGCGACCAGAAGGGCCGTGTGGTCGAGCGGGTCAGCGCCCAGGCCCTGCTGCCCTACCTCCACCAGCGTTACGACGACGTACGGCAGCTCCTCGACGGGCCCCCGCAGGGGGGCACCCGGTGAGGCCGGCGCCAGGGCAGGTCGCCGTCGTCACGGGCGCGGCGAGCGGGATCGGCCGCGCCATGGTCCGCCGTTTCGCCGCCGAGGGCCTGAAGGTCGTACTCGCCGATGTCGAGGAGACCGCACTGCACAAGACAGCCGGCGAACTCACCGCCGACGGCGCCGAGGTGCTCGCCCGCGTGGTCGACGTATCCGACCGGGACGCGGTGCACGCGCTCGCCGACGAGGTGTACGAGTGCTTCGGCGCGGTCCATGTGCTGTGCAACAACGCAGGCGTCGGTTCCGGAGCCGAAGGCCCCATGTGGCAGCACGAGCCGAACGACTGGCAGTGGGCGTTCGCCGTCAACGTGTGGGGCGTCTTCCACGGCATCCAGGCCTTCGTCCCCCGGATGATCGCGGGCGGCGAGCCGGGCCATGTCGTCAACACCTCGTCCGGCGACGGCGGTATCGCCCCGCTTCCCACCGCCTCCGTGTACGCCGTCACCAAGGCGGCGGTCGTGACCATCACCGAGTCGCTGTACGCGCAACTGCGCGCCGAGAACGCCCTGATCGGGGCCTCCGTCCTGTTCCCGGGACCCCATATGCTCCGCACCGGGCTGTGGGAGTCCCACCGCAACAGGCCTGCCCGCTATGCCAAGCAGCGGCCCCGCCGCACCCCCTACCGCAGCCTCGACCAGTGGGAGGCGGCGATGCGGGAGGCCGGTCACGAGGTGCGGTTCACGCCTGTCGACGAGGTCGCCGAGCATGTCCTGGAAGGCATCAGGGCGGACCGTTTCTGGATGCTCCCGCCCGGCGAACACAGCGACCGCCAGATCCGTGCCCGCGCCCAGTCGATGCTCGACCGCGCCAACCCCGCCTACCTCGAGCGCTTCATCCTGGACTGACCGCCGCACTGATCTCTGCACCGACCTCTGGACCGACCACAGGACCGTAGGAGTGACGTGTCATGACGGACCCGTACACACCGGCCCCCGACGACCCCTATCTGATCATCTCCTCCGACTGCCATGCCGGGCTGCCCACCGAGCGGTACCGGCCCTATCTCGACGCCCGCTTCCACCGGGACTTCGACGGATTCCTCGCCGGACGCGACCGCCGCCGCGAGGAGATGACCCGGCTCGGTGTACGCAACGAAGCCTTCGCCGACAAGTGGTTCAGCGACAACGAGGAAGGGCTGCGCGGCGGTTGGGACGCCGGGCAGCGCATCAAGGAACTCGACGGGGACGGGGTGGCCGCCGAGGTGGTCTTCCCCGACGCGGACGCCGTCGACAGCGGCACCGCCGCACCCTTCGGCGTCGGACTCGGGCTCTCCGGCGACCAGGACCCGGAGCTCGGCATGGCAGGAGCCCAGGCGCACAACCGCTGGCTCGCCGACTTCGTGTCCGAGCACCCGCGGAGGCACTGCGGAGTCGCCCTGCTGCCCGTCACCGGCGATGTGGATCGCGTCGTCGCCGAGATCCACCGGGCCAGGGAGTCCGGGCTCGGTGCGCTGATGATCCCTTCCATGTGGGTCGACAAGGCCCCCTATCACGACCGGCGCTACGACCCCGTCTGGGCCGCCGCCGCCGAGACCGCCATGCCGCTGATCACCCACTCGGGCGCCGCACCGCGCCACGAGTACGGCGACCACCTGGGCATCTACGTCTCCGAGGTCACCTGGTGGCCGGCCCGGCCGCTGTGGTTCCTGCTCTGGTCCGGGGTCTTCGAGCGCCACCCCGGCCTCAGGTTCGGCGTCGCCGAGTCCGGCTGCTGGTGGCTGCCCAACCTGCTCTGGTTCATGGACCGGCTCTATCTCGGCGCGCACGGCGGCAAGAAGCTGTCACCGTTCGCCGAGATGAAGCGCCCGCCGAGCGAGTACCTCGACCGGCAGGTGTTCGTCTGCGCCACCAACACCAAACGGCGCGAGCTCGCCCAGCGCTATGAGATCGGGGTCGACAACATCCTCTGGGGCTCCGACTTCCCCCACCCCGAGGGCACCTGGCCCCGCACCCGGGCGTGGCTGCGGGACACCTTCCACGACATCCCCGTCGCCGAGACCCGCCGCATGCTCGGTCTCGCCGCGGCCGAGGTCTTCGGCTTCGACACGGCGGCACTCGCGCCGATCGCCCGCCGTATCGGACCCACCCCGGCAGACCTGGGGCAGTCGTCCGACCAGGCGGCCGTTGAGGCGTCCTGGGCGCGGTCGCGGGAGACCGGCCGGCACTGGCTCACCGGCGAGGACTTCCCCGTACTGGGGGTGAACCGATGATCCAGGACCGCTACACGGTCATCTCGGCCGACTGCCATGCCGGAGCCGATCTCCTGGACTACAAGCCGTACCTGGAGAAGCGCCACCACGATGCCTTCGACGCCTGGGCGGCCGGCTACGTCAACCCCTACGAGGACCTGCTCGCCGACACCGCCGACCGCAACTGGAACTCCGCTCGCAGGCTCGCCGAGCTGGAAGCCGACGGCATCGTCGCCGAAGTCGTCTACCCCAACACCATCCCGCCGTTCTTCCCCTCCGCGTCCCTGATGGCCCCGGCGCCGACCCGGGAGGAATACGAGATGCGCTGGGCGGGCCTGCGCGCCCACAACCGCTGGCTTGCCGACTTCTGCTCCCTCGCCCCGGGGCGCCGGGCGGGCGTCGCCCAGATCCTGCTGAACGACGTGGACGAGGCGGTCGCCGAGGTCCGCCGCAGCAGGGAGGCGGGCCTCACCGGCGGGATCCTGCTGCCCGGCACCCCACCGGGGTCGGGCATCCCCGAGCTCTACTCGGCGGTGTACGACCCGCTGTGGGCGGTCTGCGAGGAACTCGGCGTACCCGTCAACCACCACGGCGGTTCGGCGTCCCCGCCGCTCGGCGACGAGCCGGCCGCACGGGCCGTGTTCATGGTGGAGACCACCTGGTTCTCCCACCGGGCCCTGTGGCATCTGATCTTCGGCGGCGCTTTCCGCCGCCATCCGGGGCTCAACCTCGTGCTCACCGAACAGGGCTCGGGCTGGATCCCCGGGGTAGTGGAAATGCTGGACTACTACCACGGGCGGCTGGTCTCCGCGGCCTCCCGGGCCGTCACCGCCGAGTCCAAGTTCGGCGCCGGACTCGCCTCATCGATGGGGAAGGGCCCCAGCGAGGTCTGGCGTGACAACTGCTTCGTCGGCGCCAGCTTCATGCGCCCGCACGAGGTGCCGCTGCGCGACCGGATCGGCCTGGACAAGATCATGTGGGGCAGCGACTACCCCCATGACGAGGGCACCGCCCCGTACTCCCGCGAAGGCCTCCGCATCGCCTACGCGGGCCTGCCACGAGACGAGATCACTGCGATGGTGGGCGGGAACGCGGCCCGCGTGTACGGCTTCGACCTGGAGCTGCTGGACGCGGTGGCGGCACGCGTGGGCCCCACGGTCGAGGAGATCGCCGAGCCGCTGAAGGAGGCCCCTGCCGACGCGACCAGCCCCGCCTTCGCACCGGGCGGTTCCGTCCGCGTGTGGTGACCGCCCCCTGGCCTTCGCGGATGAGACCCTCCGTGGCGTGACCCAACCGACCTCTCACGAGCCCCACGAACCCCTCGTTACTCGCCTCAACTGGCTGCGCGCCGCGGTCCTGGGCGCCAATGACGGCATTGTCTCCACAGCGGGTCTCGTCGTCGGCGTCGCGGGCGCGACCAGTGACCGGAGCGACCTGCTCACGGCCGGACTCGCGGGACTGCTCGCCGGCTCCATGTCCATGGCGGCCGGCGAGTACGTCTCGGTCTCCACGCAGCGTGACTCGGAGAGGGCCGCACTGGTCGTGGAGAAGCGCGAACTGCGCGAGCAGCCCGAGGCCGAACTCGAAGAGCTCACCGGGCTGCTGGAGGAACGCGGCCTCACCCGGGACGTCGCCCGCGAGGCCGCAGTCCAGCTCACCGAACGCGACGCGCTACGAGCCCACGCCCGGGTCGAGCTCGGTATCAATCCCGACGAACTCGCCAACCCCTGGCACGCGGCGGGCGCCAGCTTCCTCGCCTTCACCGTGGGCGCCCTGCTGCCGCTGCTGGCCATGGTGCTGCCGCCCGCGTCGGCCCGGCTGTGGGTCACCGTACTCTCGGTGCTCACCGCCCTGACCTTCACGGGCTGGTGGAGCGCCCGGCTCGGGTCGGCCCCGGCGGGGCGGGCGATGGCGCGGAACGTGGCCGGGGGAGCGCTGGCGATGGCGGTGACGTATGCGGCGGGGTCGCTGCTGGGGGCGGCGGGGGTCTAGGCCGTGCCTGACAAATCCCGCTTGGCCCGCGACGTCTCACGCCCTCCCCCTGGCTTCTCCCCCTGCTGTCGCGGGGGGCCTAGTGGTGCCCCCCACGCTGCGTTGTCGGAGCCAGCGGCGTCATCCAAGGATGCCCGGGTACGAGGATGACCTCCCCCTGCCTGCGGCGGGGGGACCCTACCGCCTGCGATTGCGTCCCCTCGGCCCTTGCGGGCCTGGGGAGGCCCCACCCCCTCGGCCCTTGCGGGCCTGGGGAGGCCCCACCCCCTCGGCCCTTGCGGGCCTGGGGAG
>NZ_JBHXFA010000203.1:0-9883 GCF_042724175.1 Streptomyces sp. NPDC127084 | reverse complement strand
CTTCCGGGAAGCAAATTCCCTGAAGCGCGGCCGACCTCTCGGTACACGTCATGAACGCCGCTGGCGGCTCATCACTTCGCGCATCACGTGGACGACACGCACACCACGTAGGGGGTGAACGTCGCGTCTCCCTCGCCTGTGTTCGTAACGTTCAGCAGCCAAGTCTCCTCGCTGCTGGACTTGACGTTGCCGGTGACCACGAGGTCGGTGTGCGTCACGATGTATCCGCCGGCGATGGCGATCTCCCCGTCCTCGCAGCTGGCGCTGGACGAACCGGCCTCCCCTGCCACGAGAGTGATGGGCTCCCCGTCCCTCAGGGTCACGCCGGCCACGCCGGCCCCGGTCGCACCCGTTGCACCCGTCTCACCCGTCGCGCCAGTGGCACCCGTGGCACCGGTTTCTCCGGTCGCTCCAGTGGCACCGGTTGCTCCGGTCGCACCCGTGACACCGGCAACTCCCGAGGCCCCCGTGGCTCCCGTGGCCCCAGTGACTCCGCTGCCCGTCGCGCCAGTGGCACCGGTAGGGCCAGTGGGGCCGGTTGGCCCGGTGTTGCCTCTGGAGCCGTGGGGGCCCTTAGGGCCCTTGGGCTTGTCCCTGCATGGGTAGTCAGGGGCAAACATCTGAACAAGGGCAGCCTGCGCCTTCGTGCACGGGCGCTTGTCCATCGCGACGCCTGACGCGCTCGCCGGAGCGATGGCCCCTGGCGCGGACAGCGTGGCAGACGTTAGGGCCACGCCTCCTGCCAGGCGCCACAGGCGCTGCCGCCGTGCCCTGACAGCGGTCTGTCTAGCTTGTGTACTCATCGCCTCACCTCTGGGAGGAGGAACTCACTCGAATCGAGGAACGGTACGATCATCATCATCCCCCGTAATTGGAAGAGCACTTTGAGTGGTCGGCGATACGGCCGAACGGTGACTGTCGCTGCACGGGGCCAGGACAGTCCCCGGTGCGCGGGGTGGGGAAGGGGCCGCGGCTCTCAGGAGCCGCTCAGAAGGTGGTCCTACGGCAACTTGGCAGTAGCCGAAGGCGGAGCGCGCACTCGCACTCATGGACACGCTGAGCGTCCCGGGTCGGCGGGCCGAAGTGGATCGGCTCAGGGAACTCCTGTGCGAGCTGTCAGTCACCGTGGACATGCACCCGTACTCGTCGACGGTGGAGACCGGGGAGCGTGGGGCGGCGCGGATGCGGCTGAAGAGCATGCTGACGCACGCCAGATGATCGTCCCTGACATGCAGTGGCCGCCCGACCCGCATCAAGTAGGTGATCACCAACCCGATCGGCCGAACCGTCCCAGGGAGTAGCGGACGTGCTGGCCTTTGAAGGAGCCGGGGCTGGACTTCATCAACGGGGCCGGCGCTGCTGCGGGCCGGGTCGTCTGGATGAGTGACACGCCCTGACGCGAGCCCCGGTACCGTCCCGAGTGTGACGAGACGGAGTTCATCCGCCCTGACCAGTGATGAGCGGCTCGCAACTGCCATAGCCGAGGTGGCTGGAGACTGAGCCGCCTACTGGACGCGCAGGCCGGACGCAGCGGCGAAAGTCCGAACAAGGTCCTGGCGCGGGTGGCCAAGGAACTGTACTCGAGGAACGTGGAGCCCGCGCCCAGCACCTGGGGGGCCTGCGAAGTTCTGACGTCGAGGGGAACAGCATCCATTCCCCGCGAATCGGCACCGTATGCACAGACCTGCAGCATTTCCATCAAAGAGACCAGCGTGAACGGCGACGACACAGCCGAGATCATCACCCTCACGATCGACCCGTTCTTTCGGGAGGTCGACCCCGACTGCTTCTACGTCGACGACCTGGCCTGCCCATTGTCTGCGCCCTGAACAAACCCCAGGCGCGGTGAGCACCTGCCGACGTCCCTAGGTCGCGATGATCTGGTGGACGTCGAGGTGACCGGACGCCGGTCGTGCAGCAGGTGGAAGCGGCCCTACCTGCTGTCCCGTGCCGCGCTCGGGCGTACAGTGCGCACGGCATCTGAGGCATGGTGGTCTTCGGGGGCGGTGCGGGGTGCGGGAAGCTCGGGTGATCGCATCCGGAACAGGGGCAGGGCGCCGGTGAGTTCCATGACCCTGCGGCCTTGTTCCGGGAGGCCGGACAGTTCCAGCAGGAAGCCCTCGACGTCGGAGCGTTGCCGTAGGCGCAGCAGCATGGTGAGGCTGCTGGAGTCCATGAACGACACCTCGCTCATGTCCAAGGTGAGGGTGCTGTTGTGCAGCGCCAGAGGAGCGATCGCGTGGGTGACGTACGGACAGGTGTCGATGTCGAGTTCACCCTGGAGAGTGACCACCATCCGCTTGGGGAGGTGGCTGACGGTCACGTGGAAGTCCTGCATGATCAGACGGCCCCCTTCGGGACAGAGCCCAAAACGGCCGGCTTCCAAGCGGGTGGGCCGACCGTCAAGCGCGCGGCCACCGGCGGTCGCGCACAGCCGAGCAAGACCACCCGTACCCTCCGGCAGCCACCACAGTGACCGTCCGGCAGCGCGGGGCACCTCACCAGACCAGGCTGGGAGTCCCCACAGCGTGGCACACCCGCCCCTGCCCCGGCCAGACAGCGCCCCCTTTCCCTTATGTCCTATTAATGGGGTTCCGGTCGGGAGCACATGTCACGCCGCTCGTGTTCGCTCCCCGCGTCCATCCCGCGCTCCCGCCCGCGGCACGCCGAGGCAGGGAGGACGGCCCCGTAGGCCCGTGAGCCCGCGGTCTGATCACCTGCTGAGGTCATGGGCGACGGCCAAGTGCGCTGTCCGGGCGGCGTCGCGGTCGCCCGCGAAGATCATTCTGTGAGCGGTCCTTATGGGCGATGTCGACGGTGATCGTGGCCGCCACGCCACGATCCGCCGCGCTCCCGGCTGCCGCCACCGGTTTCAGGATCTCTCAGGGCCCCATCAGGGCCTCGGGCCGGCCGCGAATCAGCCTCAGCACCAGGTCCCGTACCGCCAGGGCTCTGCGCAACTCGGCGAGAAATGGGTCACATGCGTGAGCGGCAGGCAGTTCGCCGGGCAATGGAGGTGCGTGCCGACTTCCCGCAGTGTCAGGCTGCGCGGATGAACCGTGAACAAATGTCCAGGATCGCTCACGTCAACCATCCGATCAAGTCTCCCCTCGATGACGATTCGGTGCGTGAACTGCTGGAGCGCGGGATCTCCCAGCCCGACGCGCGTGTGCTCGATCTCGGCTGCGGAGAAGGAGAGTGGCTCCTTCGCGCACTGTCCACCAGCCCTCGATTGCGTGCCGAGGGCGTCGACATATCCCAAGACGCACTGACGCAAGCCGATGAAGCCGCGAGCAGCCTCGGCGTCCAGGAACGTCTGATCCTCCACCACCAGGCAGCCGCCGACTTCGTCTCCGCGCACCCGTTCGACCTGGTGCTCAGCATCGGGGCCGCCCACGCCTTCGGTGGCCTGCTGCCCACTCTCGCAGCGGCACGCAGGCATCTGGCGCCGGGCGGACGCGTCCTGGTCGGTGACGGATTCTGGGAGAGGGAACCCTCCCCGGAAGCGGTCGAGTTGCTTGGCGAGTTCACCGACCTGGCGACCACCTTGGACCGGGTGACCGCTGACGGGTGGACGCCCGTCCACGGCCATGTCAGCACCCGCCGGGAACTGGACGATTACGAGTGGGCATGCTGGGGGGCGATGGCTGCATGGGCCCTGGACCATCCTGATGATCCGGACAGTTCCGAGGTTCTCTCGACAGCCACTCTCCGCCGCTCGGAGTGGTTGCGTTCCTACAGAGACAGCTTTGGCTTCGTCTGCCTGGTGTTGCGCCGGACCTCCGGCTGACCTGATGAGCCCTGCTGCTCCGGCCATCGGACCGCTGACGACTGTGACGCGGGTGGTCCCAGACGTCAGTCGCGCCGTCAACGCCACGGACACTCGGCCGGCTTATCGGTTCGTGAGTAGCTCTTTGATGGCTGTGACACCTGCGGTGATGGCGTATTCGCTGATGTTGCCGGCAAGGTGGTACGGCGCGCCTCGCGTAGGTGGTCCGCATCCGGCGCACGTGCCGGTCGAAGCGGCCGGACTCGATCATGCCGGCGAGGGCGAGCTGATCGGGCGTGGGCGATCCGCGGTCGCTTTGCTGCTTGTGCTCGTTGATCATCTCAGTGGGCGCGGGTGGGCGAACAGGAGCGCACACGGCCACGACCCCGGACGCGAGTCGATACCCGCCACGCCGTGATCCGGCATCCTTTCGCCCCGGCCTGACCCGTCGCCCCCGCGCGAGTTCATGGCCGGGCAAGGGGGCTCCTGGCCTGCTGAGTTGGCGTGTGGAGCTGCGGCCGATCGTGGAAGCCGTGGGTTGGGGGATCGGCCGCGCGCAATGGGGACCGGCTTTCGGGGCAGTCTCGCCTCGGGGGTGAGGAAGCCTCTATTCTCTGCCTCATGTGTCCAGATTTGATTGATTTGCCTGCTGTGTCCAAGGGTGCTGTGCTCACGGGGCTGGGTTCATGGCTGCCGCCCACGCAGGTACCCAATCGCGCCGTGGTGAGCGAGCGGTTGGACAGACTGGTGCGTGAACGGATCGGGATCCGCTCGCGGCATTGCGTCGGCCCGGGAATGGCCACCGGAGACATGGCGGTCGAAGCGGGAACGCGGGCGTTGAAGTCCGCCGGCGTGGAGCAGGTTGACGCCCTCGTGCTTGCCACGACCACACCGGACCGGCCCGTGCCAGCCACGGCTCCGGACGTCGCTTCGCGCCTGGGCCTCGGGACGGTCGCGGCATTCGACCTGGGCGCGGGGTGTTCCGGGTTCCTGTACGGCTGCGGTGTCGCCGGCGGGCTCATCGCTTCGGGGACCGCGCGGCGGGTGTTGGTCATCGCCGCTGACAGCATGACCACTATCACCGACCCGAAAGACCCTTCCACCGCACCGATCTTCGGGGACGGTGCCGGAGCGGTCGTCCTCGAATGCGGCGCAGCCGGCGCACCGGGCACGCTGGGTCCGATGGTGTGGGGCAGCGACGGGGAGCTCGGCGACGCGATCGTGATGCCTGCCGGCGGCTCACGACAGCGGTCGGCCGGAACCGAGACCGCTCCGTCCGACCACTTCGTGCACATGCGAGGCACCGATGTGTTCCGGCATGCCGTACGCCGCATGAGCCAAGCCGCGCGGGAGGCTGTGCGCTGCGCTGGGTGGAGCCTTGCGGAGGTCGACCGCTTCATCGCCCATCAGGGCAACGCGGCCATCGCCGCGGCGGTGGCGGACACGCTTCGCTTCCCGCCGGACCGTATGCCCTCGAACATCGCGTCAGTGGGGAACACGGCCGCGGCGTCCATCCCACTGCTGCTGGCCGAGGCGGCCGTCTCCGGCACCGTGCGCGGCGGGGACAAGGTCCTCCTCGTCGCGTTCGGAAGCGGCCTGACATGGGCCGCCACCACCCTGACCTGGCCGACCGACCTCTCCGCACTGCGGTGAGCCACCGAAACGGAACGCGCATGCCCGTCGACGTCACCCACATCCTCACCGAGCGGGCGGGACTCCAGCCCGGACCGATCGCGCCCACGGCCACCCTGGCTCAGGCCGGTGTCGACTCCATGGCCGCCACTGTGCTGTCCATGGTCCTCGAGGACGACTTCAACGTCCTGATCAGCGAGAAGGAACTGCTCGCAGCGCCGACCATCGCCGCCCTGTCCCACCTCGTCAACGCCCGGGCGGCCCTGGCATGAGGGGCACGTCGCTCGCTTCGCGCCAAGCCTTCCCGTTCGCCGAGGCGGATGAGGAAATGCACGAGCTGTCGTGGCTTGGCACTCGTTACGCCTGCCGCGTACTGATCCCCCGCGGGACGCCGGACAGCGAACCCCTCCTCGTCATCGGCGGAGTTCTGCAGGACATGCGCTCCTGGCCGCGTCTGGAGCGGCGCCTGGCAGGCCGACAGGCCATCGTCTTCGTGGAGCTTCCGGGCGTCGGCAATTCCCATGCCCTGCCCGATGAGTTCACCTGGGACGATCTGGCCCAGGCAGCGGTGCACGCCATGGACGTGCTGAACATGCCTCGCTTCAACGTCATGGGCGGGTCGGCCGGCGCGCCCATCGCCTACCGCGTGGCGCGGCAGCACCCTGGCCGCACCGCCCGCCTCGTACTCGTCGGAGCCACCCCCCGGCTGAGCCCGCGGGTCCGCGACCTGGTCAAAGCGGGACAGCGCCGTTTCGACGGGCTCTATCGTCCCGGGCTGCCGCCCGTCGACGACGCCACCCACGAGGAGTCCGCCCGGCAGGTGATCGAGCTGCTGATGAACACGACGGCAGCCGCCGAAGTCTCCCAGAGCCGCATGGTCTCCAGGATGCTGCGCCGTCAACTGCTGGAGTTCCCCCGCGAGGCGCTCCTTCGCTTCGCGGAATACCACCAGCGGCTGATCATCGACAAGGAACTCCTTCCCCCCGGAGGCATCCACGCGGTGAAGGCCCTGGTCCTCACCGGCGAGCACGACCAGGCCAGCCCTCCGGATCAGGGCAGGGCGGTCGCCGCGACCATCGCCAACTCCACGTTCCTCCTGATGAGAAACGCCGACCACCTCGTCCACATCGAACGCGAGGCTGAGTTCGCCGACCTGCTCTCCCGATTCCTGACCGACGCCCCCCTCGACGCCCTGCCCTACTGCACGCCCCCCGAACACCTGGCGGGACCGGCGCGGCACACACTTACCGCCCACCAGCGGCGTAGTGGCGAAAACCAACCGGTGAAAGCCTGAGCGCCTGCCTGACAGCCGTCAGGTGAGTGCCCGGCTCGTCGTCGGCTGAGGGAAGTGCTCGGGCGGGGTTCGGGCATCAGCCACCGATGGCGGCTGCACCCCCACGGGGTGCAGCCGCGGCGTGCGGTGCCGGCAGCGCTCGCCGCCGAGCCCGGTGACGGGCACCTCAAGTGCGGAATCCGGGTGCAACGAGGCCCGCTTCGGTGCCGGTAGAGCACTCAACCTGGAGCCGGGCGGTACGAGCAGAGCCCCTGTCGCGCCGAAATTCCTTGGAACCCGTGAAGCTCAGGGCCCCTCTTCTCAACGCAGCCATAGCCAGCCTCAAAGCTCTTCGCAGACCACCGCGACCAGGTGCCTGCGATCCGCGCGGAGGCGGGCCAGGACCGACACATGATCAGGGCGACCGCCCGGCGCCACAGACCGCGCCGGCGCAGCCGCCTGATGCTCCAGAGCAAAGCGACCCCATAACCCCCCTACACGCAAGGACAGTCTCTCGCGATGATCACCGCCATACGCAAACGCGCCGTCACGGCTCTCTCCACCACGGCATTGGTCTCCGCCGCGCTGCTCAACACCGCCCCTCCGGCCGCGGCCGTGCAAGGCGGCCAACCGGCCCGGGCAGCGGACTATCCGTGGGCCGTCGCGGTCAAGCCGGTGCTGGTCCCCTTCGCCTTCTGCGGCGGCACACTGATCGCCCCGAACAAAGTCCTCACCGCAGGACACTGCGTGGACGCCTTCCTGAAGACCCCAGGACTCCTGCAGGTGGTCTCCGGCCGCGACAACATATGGTCCTCAAAGGGCACCAAGACAAGCGTGGCGCACGTCTGGCGCCATCCGCGCTACGCCACCTTCACATACAAGGGCGAGACCGGCTACCGAAACGACATCGCCGTACTCACGCTCAAGTCGCCGATCAACGCCCCCACTCTGCCCATGGCAGGCTCGGGCTCGAGCGACCTCTACCAACCCGGCCGGGCTGCTCGGATCCTCGGCTGGGGCACCACGTCGTCCGGCGCCCTCGACGGCGGAGTGCTGCGCACCGCGACCCTGCCGGTGGCAGCCGACTCGTCCTGCGCCAAAGCCGACTCCTACGGCGATGCGTACGACCCTCAGCAGTACACGTGCGTGGGTGGTCTGACCAACGGCGGCGTCGACACCTGTGACTTCGACAGCGGTACCCCGCTCGTTGTCGACGGAGTCCTTGCGGGCGTCACTTCCTGGGGCATCGGCTGTGGCAAACCGGGCCTTCCCGGTCTCTACACCCGCGTCAGCGCCTTCGCCTCGGAGATCAACGCTCAGCTCACCAAGTAGCCGGCGCCCAGCTGAGACCGCGAGCACACGTCAGCCCCGGTCGGACCCGTGAGATCTCATGGGTCCGACCGGGCTTGAGTGCGGTGGTTCCCTCCTGGTCGGGTCACAGACCGAAACCCACGAGCGGGCCGTGTCGGCTGCCGCGAGAACGGGTTCGCGCGCCTCTGCCTTCTGCTCGCGTGTCAGACGGGGGCCTCTGACCGGAGCTGCCGACGGCGGAAGAGCCGCCGGAGCACGGTGCCCGTTCCCTGCTCGGCGCGGTCGCCCGTCCGGATCACCATCCGCTGCCCCATCTCGGCCAGGACGGCCACACGGCCGGGGTGACCAGCAGCACGATCTCGCTCATCCGGCCCGGTTATGTCCCCAGCCCATTCCCTCTGCATGCCTACAAGACTGTTCCCGGCCCTGCCGACCGGGGCCGAAGCCACAACATTTTCAGTGATCTTCTAGGAGAGAACCCATTGGGGTGGGTGGCCGGAGTTGGCCGGGCAGGTGAAGACGTGCAGGTCCCGGTCCCGGCCGAAGCGGAGCCGGGTCGGTTGGGCAACGGACGGGCCGCCCCGGACCGAGGCTTTCCCCCGCAGGGACGGGTCGCGGTCCTCCAGCGGCACCCAGCTGTGCGAGCCGGCGTCCATCTCGTAGCCGTCGGCGGTCAGCAGCAGCCGCATCGGGGTCGCGCAGGATTCGCAGGCGACGGACATCGGGCCCGTCGACGCCCAGCTCGGAAAGCCGCCGACCCGCCAGCCGGGCGGGATCGACAGGTCGAACTGGTAGCTGGGGGCATCGGGGCCGTGGTCCGCCGCCTGGGCGTCGTCCCACGCGTCGATGCGGGCGACCAGAGGGGCGGGCAGCGTGTCGTCCTCTGCCCAGGGATAGGTGTCCACCTCTTCGGGATGCAGGACACACGGCTCGGGGAGTTCGTGCTCCCACCGCAGCATGGGCACTTCGGGCGGGGTGGCGAGGAAGCGTTCCGCGCGCTCGGTCTCCGCGGCCTGCCACCACCGCAGTTGGTAACGGCGCTCCAGATACGGACCGTGGGTGAACGGGCAGCGGAAGATCTGCACCAGGTCCGCACCAGCGGGCCCGGCCGCCAGAGCCGGGATGTCCCGGCGAAAGAACTGGGCGAGGCCTACGAACGGCACCGGGCCTTCTTCCCCGGGCGTTCCGGAGCCCGGCCACGGCCGACTCCGCGGCCAGACGCCAGCGGCCCTGGAGCTGCGGATCTCGTCCGGCATGTACCCCTCGGTCTCGGGCTGGTGTCGCTCGTGGCAGATCGGCCACGCCTCGCCGTCCGGCCACAGCACCGGCCCGCCGACATGGCTCTCGCGCATGCCAGGTCGTCCCGGCCTGGGATGCAGTCGGGTCGTCCGGCCTCGGTGCGCGGCCAACTCCGGGAACACGGCCTCCACAACAGCGGGTCGTGGAGGCGTGGTCCTCGTCATACGCAGACCGTACGCGGACCGGGAAACGCCACGCGAGTGGGTTGCCCCAAAACCGGTGTGGTTCACAGGTCCGAACCGACGCCGGGTCTCCGCCGACGTGGACCCTTGCCCGCCACGAACGTGATCGCTGCCCGGGGGCAGGCCGGGTACGCCCGGAGGTGGCGCGTTCGGCTCGCAACTGCGACCACAGGTCGGTGGAGGCTGGGCTGTCGCTCAGCCACAGTGGCTGCACACCGCCGTCACCTCCAACCGAGGTGACGATGCGTCCGGGCAGCGGGACTATCCGTAGTGCGGGCGGGATTCGAGGTTCACGAGCGGGTGCTAGGCCCGGGGTCTGACAGTGATTCCCAATCAGGTTGTCAAGGCAGGTGGATGACGAATCGTGGCCGCGTCATGGTGTCGCTGTGACGGTGTGTTGAGGTGGGACGATCTCGA
>NZ_JBHXFA010000202.1:0-9950 GCF_042724175.1 Streptomyces sp. NPDC127084 | reverse complement strand
CTGAGCGCGAGGTCCGCGCCGACGATCGGGGTGTACGTCGTACCCGGCGAGGACGAGCCGTCGAGGGCGCCGAGGATCACCGTCGCGGTCAGGCCGGGCGCGGGCCGCCGGTAGGGTGCGGCGATATGACTGTCGCTCGTTCCGTTGCCCTGTTCGTCGTGGCCGCCCTCTTCGAGATCGGCGGGGCATGGCTGGTCTGGCAGGGCATCCGCGAGCACAAGGGCTGGATCTGGATCGGCGCCGGTGTGATCGCCCTCGGCCTGTACGGCATCGTGGCGACCTTCCAGTCCGACGACAACTTCGGACGCATCCTCGCCGCGTACGGCGGGATCTTCGTGGCCGGGTCAATCGCCTGGGGCATGGTCGCCGACGGCTACCGGCCCGACCGCTGGGACGTCATCGGTGCCCTGGTCTGTCTCGCTGGGATGGCCGTGATCATGTACGCCCCACGAAACCACTGAACCAGCGTTCCGAGCCGGCCGACTACCGCGCTCAAGTCACAACTGTCCGTGCGCTGTCCTCTGCCATTTCGACGGCCGCGCGGGCTGCTGCACATGTGTGCAAGGCAGGAGGAGACCGACACACGCTGGTACGGGGCGTGCCCGGCCCCGTGATGTGGCCCGGCGTGCGACACGCGGGCGGACGTTGTGTTCGCCGCATGAAGGCGGTTTCCTGTTCAGGCGGCTTCGCCCCTATTTGTCGACGGCGCTGATTCTCCTGGGAGGGCTCTGTGGCAGACCTGGTTTTCGTGGTTCTCACCCTCGTGGTGTTCGCCCTCCTCGGCCTGGTGGCGACGGCGGTCGGGAAACTGTGAGCGTCGAGAACGTCGTGGGGCTGACCGTGGCGTGCTGCCTGCTGGTCTACCTGGTGCTGGCCCTCATCTTCCCGGAGAAGTTCTAGTGGACGACACCCTCGCGGGATGGCTGCAGATCCTGGCTCTCCTCGGTGCGCTGGCGATTTCGTACCGACCGCTCGGCGACTTCATCGCCCACACCCTCACCTCACCGAAACACCTGCGGGTGGAGAAGTGGGTCTACCGCCTCGCCGGCGTGGACGGGGACGCCGACCAGAAGTGGGGGGCGTACCTGCGCGGTGTGCTGGCGTTCTCGGCCGTGTCCGTGCTGTTCCTGTACGCCTTCCTCCGCCTCCAGAACCATCTGCTGCTCTCGCTGGGCATGGCCGCTGTTTCGCCGGCGCTCGCCTGGAACACCGCCTCCTCCTTCGTCAGCAACACCAACTGGCAGTCCTACGCGGGCGAGTCCACGCTCGGCTACGCCGCCCAGATGACCGGCCTGACGGTACAGAACTTCGTCTCCGCAACCGTCGGGATCGCGGTGGTGGCCACGCTGATCCGCGGCTTCGCCCGCAGCAAGACCGACCAGGTCGGCAACTTCTGGGTTGATCTCACCCGCATCGTGCTGCGGGTGCTGCTTCCGATCTCGTTCGTCTTCGCCGTCATCCTGGTCGCCTGCGGGGTCGTTCAGAGCCTGCACGACATCCAGACGATCACCACCGTCGCCCCGCAGGGAGTGCAGCATCTGATGACCGGGCCGGTGGCCTCCCAGGAGGTGATTAAGGTACTCGGCACCAACGGCGGCGGCTTCTACAACGCCAACTCCGCGCACCCCTTCGAAAACCCCAACGGCCTGAGCAACCTGATCGAAATCTACCTGCTGATGGTGATCGCCGTCGCGATGCCCCGCGCGTTCGGGAAGATGATCGGCGACCACCGCCAGGGCTACGCCGTGCTCGCCGTGATGGCGCTGATCTGGGCGGCATCCACGGCAGCGGTGACCTACAACGAGCTGCACGCGGTCAGCAGCGAGGTCGGGCATCTGGCGGGAGCCATGATGGAAGGAAAGGAACAGCGCCTGGGCATCTGGGCCTCTGCGCTGTTCGCCGCCGCCACCACCGTCACCTCCACCGGCGCGGTCGACTCCTCCCTCGACTCGTACACCCCCCTCGGCGGCGGGATGGCGATCTTCAACATGATGCTGGGTGAGATCGCCCCGGGAGGTACCGGATCCGGGCTCTACGGCATGCTGATCCTGGCCGTCATCACGGTGTTCGTGGCCGGGCTGATGGTAGGCCGCACCCCCGAGTATCTCGGCAAGAAGATCGCCGGCCGGGAAATGAAGTTCGCCTCGCTCTACATCCTCACCACCCCCGCCGTCGTGCTCATCGGTGCGGGGATCGCGATGGCACTGCCGGGCGAGCGGGCGGCCATGCTGAACCAAGGGCCGCACGGCTTCTCCGAGGTGCTGTACGCGTTCACCTCGGCCGCCAACAACAACGGTTCTGCCTTCGCTGGCCTGTCCGCCGACACGGCCTGGTACAACACAGCGCTCGGTCTGGCGATGCTGCTGGGCCGCTTCCTGCCGATGGTCTTCGTCCTCGCCCTGGCCGGATCTCTGGCCGGGCAGCAGCCCGTCCCCGTCACCGCGGGCACTCTGCCCACCCACCGCCCGCTGTTCATCGGCATGCTGACCGGAGTCGTCCTCGTCGTCGTCGGCCTCACGTTCTTCCCCGCACTCGCACTGGGACCACTCGCAGAAGGAGTGCGCTGATGTCCGCGACCGTCCCCGCGCCGCAACCAGGCCGCTCGCCTTCCGGTACGCCGCACAGCAAGGGCCGCCCCAAGCCCACCGCTGCGTTCGATCCGCGCTGGCTGGTGGCGGCGCTGCCGGGAGCCCTGCGCAAGCTGGATCCCCGGGTCATGGTCAAAAACCCGGTGATGTTCGTGGTCGCGGTCGGATCCCTCCTCACCACCATCTCGGCGATCGAGAACCCGTCCGTCTTCGCCTGGGTGATCACCCTGTGGCTCTGGCTCACCGTGGTCTTCGCCAACCTCTCCGAATCCGTGGCCGAAGGCCGTGGAAAGGCGCAGGCCGACACCCTACGCAAGGCCCGCACCGACGTCATCGCCCGGCGGCTCAGCGCCGACGGCACGGAGGAGGAAGTCCCGGGCAGCGCCTTGCGGATCGGTCACTTGGTCGTCGTCGAAGCCGGACAGACCATCCCTGGTGACGGCGACGTCGTCGAGGGCGTCGCCTCCGTGGACGAATCAGCGATCACCGGGGAGTCCGCCCCTGTCATCCGCGAATCCGGCGGCGACCGCTCCGCCGTCACCGGCGGCACCAAGGTGCTCTCCGACCGCATCGTCATCAAGATCACCGCCAAACCCGGCGAGACCTTCATCGACCGCATGATCGCACTCGTCGAAGGCGCCGCCCGCCAGAAGACCCCCAACGAGATCGCCCTCAACATCCTTCTGGCCGCCCTGACGATCGTCTTCCTGCTGGCTGTCGTCACCCTGCAACCCTTCGCCATCTACGCCGGCGCCGAACAAAGCATCATCGTTCTGATCTCCCTCGTGGTGGCCCTGATCCCCACCACCATCGGCGCCCTGCTCTCGGCGATCGGCATCGCCGGCATGGACCGCCTGGTCCAACGCAATGTCCTGGCCATGTCCGGCCGCGCGGTCGAAGCCGCCGGCGACATCACCACCCTGCTCCTGGACAAGACAGGCACCATCACCTTCGGCAACCGCCAAGCCGCCGAATTCCTGCCCGTCGCCGCCTTCACCGTCGAAGAACTCGCCGACGCCGCACAACTGGCCTCGCTGGCCGACGAAACCCCCGAAGGACGCTCGATCGTCGTCCTGGCCAAGGAACAGCACGGTCTGCGCGCCCGCCAGGAAGGCGAACTCACTCATGCCCAGTTCGTGCCCTTCACCGCGCAGACGCGCATGTCCGGCGTAGACGTCGATGGCCGTCAGATCCGCAAAGGCGCCGCCTCCGCCGTGATCGCCTGGGTCACCGACCACGGCGGGGACAGCGGCGAGGACGTCCGAATCCTCGTCGACGGGATCTCCGCAAGCGGCGGCACTCCCTTGGTGGTCGCCGTCAGGGACGCCGACGCCGCCCGGGTGCTGGGCGTCATCCATCTCAAGGACGTCGTCAAAGAAGGCATGCACGAACGCTTCGCCGAACTACGCCGCATGGGCATCCGCACCATCATGATCACTGGTGACAACCCCCTCACTGCCCGCGCGATCGCCGAGGAGGCAGGCGTCGACGACTTCCTCGCCGAGGCCAAACCCGAGGACAAGATGGCCCTCATCAAACGAGAGCAAGCCGACGGCAAACTCGTCGCCATGACCGGCGACGGCACCAACGACGCCCCCGCGCTCGCCCAAGCCGACGTCGGTGTCGCCATGAACACCGGCACATCCGCAGCCAAAGAGGCCGGCAACATGGTCGACCTCGACTCCGACCCCACCAAACTCATCGAGATCGTGCAGATCGGCAAACAACTCCTGATCACCCGCGGAGCCCTGACAACCTTCTCCATCGCCAACGACGTCGCCAAGTACTTCGCCATCATCCCCGCCATGTTCGCCGCCGCCTACCCCGGCCTGGACAAACTGAACGTCATGCGGCTCCACAGCCCTACCTCGGCCATCTCCTCCGCCATCATCTTCAACGCCCTCATCATCATCGCCCTCGTCCCCCTCGCCCTCCGCGGAGTCCGCTACCGCCCCACCACCGCCGCCAGACTCCTCAGCCGCAACATGTGGATCTACGGCCTCGGCGGCATCGTCCTGCCCTTCATCGGCATCAAAGCCATCGACGTGATCGTGCAGTTCGTCCCCGGACTCGGCTGAGGAAGGCACCCCCCATGCGCCTCCACTCGACAACCGCGATCCGCCGCCACGCCGCAGCACTGCGGATACTGCTGATCCTCACCCTGCTCACCGGCATCGCCTACCCGCTGGTCGTCACCGGCATCGCCCAACTGTGCTTCCCCTTCCAAGCGAACGGCTCCCTGCTGCGCCGCAGCGGCCAGGTCATCGGTTCGGAACTGCTGGGACAACACTTCACGACCCCCACCGGCGCACCAGACCGCGCATGGTTCCAGCCCCGGCCCTCGACCGGCCACTACAACGCACTGTCCTCAGGCGCATCGAACCTCGGCCCCAACAACGCGACGCTGCTGGAAACCGTCCGCCAGCGACGCTCGCAGATCGCCCTCCTCGACGGCGTACCCCCCGCAGCCGTACCGGCCGACGCCACCACCGCATCAGGCTCCGGCCTGGATCCACACATCTCCCCCGCCTACGCCTACCAGCAGGTCAACCGCATCGCCCACGCTCGGCGCCTGCCGCCGGTACAGGTCAAGGCGCTCGTGGCCTCCCACATCGAGCAGCGATACGCCGGCTTCCTCGGAGAACAACGGGTCAACGTCGTCAAACTCAATGCCGCCCTGTCGTCACTACGGGGACCGTAAGAAGAACGGTGTGATTCCGATCATCGAAGAGTGCACCTGTAACCAGTAAGGACACAGGACGCCCGTGTCGGGGGCTGTGCCGGCATCTGTGGATGACCGGTTCATCGAGGAGCTCGTGGTGCGGGCTGAGTCCGAAGGCCTGAAGCTGACCGGCGAGGGCGGGCTGCTGCAGCAGCTGACGAAGCGACTTCTGGAGTCTGCTCTCGAGGGCGAGATGACCGACCACCTGGTTATGACCGGCACGATCCGGCAGGGAAGAACGGCGGCAACTCACGCAACGGCAAGCGGCCCAAGACCGTCGTCACCGACGTCGGGCCCGGTTCAGATCGAGGTGCCGAGGGACCTCGAGGGAGCCCTCGAACCGCAGATCGGCAGGAAGCGTCAGCGCCGGTTGACCGGTGGAGATGAACCTACCCGGTCGACTCGCCGACTGCACTGTCTCCGCCCCGCGGACCGAGAACCTGCCCAAGGTGACGGTCAAGCAGTTCTACGGCCACGCGACCGCCCGTCGGTTCATCCAACTCCGCGACATCCTGGTGTGGCCCACGTCCAGCTCGAATACGGTGTGCGGCTCACAGGCCCACCGCCTGGTTTCACTGGCTGAGGATTTGTGAGTTGGGTGTGAAGCGAGCCCTGTCCACCGGATCGACGATGTCATCAAGTTCGGCGAGATAGGTCGAGGTCGTCGTGCCGGCCACGACATCGAGGAGGAAACGGCTGCACGACGCCGAATGGGCTTCCCAGAACGGGCCGCGCCCCTCGTTGAGGATGACCTTCCATTCCTCCGGCTCGACGCCGGGCCGGACCAGCCAGTACAGGAAGTGTCCCGCTCCTTCCACGTACCCCCAGGGCACCAGCCTGGCGCTGCCGTCATGGAGTTCCGACGGCTTGGCCTCGCCCGCGTCCCAGAGATCGGCGAGGATCTCCTCGCGTTCCGCGGTCTGGGCGACCAGGTCGTACATCTTCTCCGGGCAGCGCGGCTCCAGCAGCCAGAGCGTTCCGGCGAACTGGCCGCCGCCGTACGTCTCGACCAGCCGCTTGTAGTCGGCCGGCAGGGCGATGCCCAGGTCTGCCTCCACTGCGTCCCACTCGACGGCTCGGGCACCGTCAGGGGGCGGGCAAAGGCGCATCAGCGGTTCGGTGTGGCGCAGACTCCGGGCGATCCGAATGTCGCTCGGCAGCGCGCTGAACCGCGGCGGCGTCCTGGCGGAGTCCAGCACAACCGCGCGCATCCGGTCGCCGACCGAGGCGCGGGGAATGTCCGTCCCCCATGAGGGGTGCTTGGCCTGGTCGATGAAACCGTCGTACCCGTCCGCATTGATGACGGTCCCCACCGACGCCACAGCTGTGACGACCACGTCGCACTCTTGATGATCGGCAAACATGGCCCCCACCCTGCCCTATCCGGGCAGGGCGGACCACAACAGGGGCGGACTGCTCCCGGTACAACCCCGCGCGCCTGGGTAACCCGAGACGGAGCGCCGAACGCCTCGCCGAGTTGGAGCACTGGCGTTGTCTCCGTCCGCGGAGGCAGACCTTCGGGCAATCCGGTTCGCTCTGCGTGCGGCCTCGCGGCCAGAGTTCAAAAGCACCCACTGTGCCAGGTCACAGCGGCCGTTGTCTTGTGATGACCGACGGCTCGGCCGGTTCACGCCTGGAACTCGGTGAGATCGATGGTGTGGACGTGCAGCGGGTAGCCGTACTCCGGGTGCACGGTCTCACGCTCCGGCACCATGCCGAGCTTGCGGATGACGTTTTCGGAGGCGTTGTCACCTACCCGGTTGATGCTGATGACGCGGTCAAGGCCGCGGTCCTGGAGCGCGAACTCCAGCGTGGCATGGGCTGCTTCGGATGCGTATCCCTGACCCCAGAACGGCGAGCCGAGCCGCCAACTGATCGCTACGGCGGGCAGTACCTCGGGCAGGAACTCGGGCACGGACAGCCCCGTGAAGCCGGCCAGCTCACCCGAGGCCAGCAGCTCGACGGCGAAGAGTCCGAAGCCCTCCTCGTCCCACTCCTCCTCCCACTGTTCGATGGCCTCTGCCGTGTGGTCCAGGTCCCGCACCGAGCCGTCCCCGATCCAGCGCATGACCCGCGGGTCCGAGTTGATGTCCGCCATAGGTGCGAGGTCGTCGTCGTGCCAGCGGCGGAGGAGGAGGCGGGGTGTACGGATCTCGGTCATGGCTTCTATCCTGCCGAAGGCGAAGACCTCATCGGTAATCGGCGCTCGCCTGAGATTCGGCAGCCTCTGGACTTCGACGCTTCCGTGTCGTCTTGCGCTGGTGGCGTCCTACCCTTCGTCTGTCCAGGGCATGGATCGTTACGGTGACCGCTCGTGGCGCCGGTCCGCTCGTGTTCCGGATCGCCGCGGCGCGCTCGGTGTGCCGGCCGTCGCCTACGCCCGAGTCGTCCGTGGCGGTCACCGCGATAACTTGGAGAGCTCCGCCCGCCTGGGGGAATCTCGGTGAGGCCGGTGGTGGATGTCGGCTCGTGAGCGGTGGAGATGCCCAGCAGCATCCCGACCCATCACGGAAAGGGACGCCGCTTGGTGCCGCCGCCGCTTCCGTTCAACGGGATCAGGGTTTCCAGATGAGCGCCCTTGACCCAGGATCCCAGCAGGTCGCGGTGCAGGGCCACGATGTCCTGGCGCATCGCCAGGCCGAGTGCGGCCTTCGTGAACGTGCGGCAGGTGGTGACGAACAACGCGACGTCCGCGCCGTGCTCGAGACGGGCGGTGCCGACGAACTTCTGCATGTCCTGCGAGGACACGCTCCGGTGCGGCGCATACTTCTTACACTGCACGACCAGTTTGCGGCCGTCGGCCAGACAGCCGACGACGTCCGCGCCCAGGTCGCCGCTCTTTCCGCTGACGACGACGTCTTTGCAGCCGTCCCGCCGACACAGTTCGGCGATGTACGTCTCGAACTCCTGCCACGACAACGCGTCGACCTCGGCCATCGACAACTCCCGCGCTCTGGCCTCCTCCTGAACTCGCCACGCGCGGTTCTGGCTGACCGCGAGACGGTGCGATCGCAGCAGCGCCCAGCCGGCCCCTCCCACCACGGCCACGGCGAGCACGGCCACGAGAACGGGCCACACCACCGACCAGTGCCGGGCCACCCACACCGCGGCAGCCACCGCAGCCACCGCACCCCAGCCCTGCAGCTGCCTGCGCGTCCGCTTCTTCAAGCGCCGGCGCCGTCGACGTGCCATCATCACTCCCCCTCTTCCCAGAGCCGTGCCCCGCAGCGCGCAACGACAGGCGCTGTCCGGCCCGTACGTGTGCGGGGGATCATCGGCCGGCCTGCGTGACGCCGCTCGCGAGCTGGCCCAGGAGGTCCAGGATTCCCTGGCCGACCGGGGTGGGAGCGAGAAGAACCCCCAGAGCCAGGATGATGACGGCAGTGGTCCTCTCCTCGTTCCGGCTGCGGGCCTGCGTACGACGCCGCAACCGGAAGAACACGATGACCGCGAGCAGCACCGCCACGTTGATGGTCAGCAACCGTCACAACCTCCCCCACGACCGGCCACCAAGCGGGGAGGCAGCACGCCCCCCCAGCCTCCTATGTAGCCACGCCTGATTGCTGTTGGAGGCGGGTTGCCGACGAATGGCACAAATCCATCGGACCTGGCTGAATACAGCAGCGGCTGCGTCTCACGCCACGACCTGCACGACGGCGCAGACGTCACCCGCCCCCGGCGACTTTCCCCACGGCCTTGGCCGCCCGTCCCCACCCTGGGGTATGGAAGTGCCGGTAGGAGTCGAGGTCGCCATCGAGCGGCTTCGGTTCTGTGAAGGGGACCACGGGACGTCGTGCCCGCGTCTGCGGGGCCGTGTGCCAAGGGGCTTGCGCTCCGTCAACCATCCTCTGCGCCACCCCCCGGTTACGGCTCACCGACAACTCACGTGCCATGCGGGATCTTCACACCGGCACACATGGTTCGCCTAGTCTCCAGGCATGGAGTGGACCGACCCACGGGACATGGACGAAGACGAGTACGCCGAGTACCTGCTCGAAGAGAAGACCCGAGACCACGTCAACGCCCACAACCCGGTGCTGGAGAAGTGGCTGGCACAGCAACGCAGCGGATTCCCCACCTGGGTGAAGGAACGCGCCGGCCGCGGGCCGTGGGACTTCACCTTGGATTCTCTCCCCCGGCTCGAAGCGCTCATCCGGGACGCGTTCGACAGCCCTGCTCAGGCCCGCAAGGTGATGGACACCCCCCTGGTCGCGGTTGCGGCCTGGTACCTCGGTGAGGTCCACAACCGCGCCTTCGGCACCCAGTGGCAGCTGCACCCCTCCTTCACCGAGGACAATCCCCTCGGCCACCGGCCGCACATCACACTGCCCTGGGAGCGCCGGGAGGAATTCCACTACACCGACCCCGAGCACATCGAGGACGACGCGCGCCCGATCTACTCCCCCACCGAAATCTTGTGCAACCTCCCCGCCCGGCCTCCGGATCAGGGCCTCCTGTACCGCATCAGTAGCCGGTGGGAGGTACCCACCTCCTGCGACGATTCGTCCTGCCGCTACCACCCCGACAGTTAGCCGCTGCGCAAGGCACTAGGTGTATTGAGCACGAGCGTTGTCCACGCCGCACGGCACGTGCTGCCCTGCCGTGTCTGACCGAACGGCAGACGGTGTGGGGCCCGGAGC
>NZ_JBHXFA010000201.1:6670-9970 GCF_042724175.1 Streptomyces sp. NPDC127084 | reverse complement strand
GCGGTTCCCGGGTCCCCCCGCCCCCCCCCCCAAGCGGCACCCGGGGGGGGGCGCCCCGCGCGGGGGGGCGCGCCCCGGGGGCGCCGGCCGCGCCATCGCCGTACAACTCGGGACGGCGGGCGCGACCGTCTATGTGACGGGGCGTACGACCAGGGAACGCGTCAGCGAGGTCGGCCGGACCACCGAGACCATCGAGGAGACCGCCGAACTGGTCACCGCGGCGGGCGGCGAGGGCATCGCCGTACCGACCGACCACCTGGACCCGGACCAGGTCAGGGCGCTGATCGCCCGGATCGGACAGGAGCAGGACCGGCTGGACATCCTCGTCAACGACCTCTGGGGCGGCGACCACCTGCTCGAATGGCACACCAAGATGTGGCACACCGACCTCGAACGGGGGCTGCGCCTGCTGGAGCTCGGCGTACGCAGCCACATCATCACCAGCAGCGTCGCCCTCCCGCTGTTGGTGCGCAGGCCCGGGGGCATCCTCTTCGAGATCACCGACGGCACACCCGAGTACAACCGGCGCTTCCGCGAGAACTTCTACTACGACCTGGCCAAGAACGCCCCCATCAGGATGGCCTTCACCCTCGGCCACGATCTGGAGGATCTCGGCTGCACTGCCGTCTGCGTCACCCCCGGATTCCTGCGCTCCGAGCAGATGCTCGACGCCTTCGGCGTGCGCGAGGAGAACTGGCGCGATGCCGTCGCCAAGGAGCCCCACTTCGCCGTGGCCGAGTCACCGGTCTACGTGGGCCGGGGCGTCGCCGCTGTCGCCGCCGACCCGGAGCGGGCGCGGTGGAACGGGCAGACGCTGTCCAGTGGGCAGCTCGCCAGGGAGTACGGCTTCACGGACGCCGACGGCAGCAGGCCGGACGCCTGGGGGTACTTCCTCGATGTGGTCCACGGCGGCAAGGACGCGCCCGTCGACGCCTACCGCTGACCGCCGGGTCCGTACAGGGCGTGCATCCGGGCCGCGGCCTCCGCGAAGCGTGCGCGGAGGCCCGCCGGCTCCAGGACCTCCGACTCCGCGCCGAGCGAGAGCAACTGGCTGAACGCCACCACCTCCGACTCGACCGCCAGGGTCGCGGTCACCCAGCCCTGCCCGTCCGGTGGTCCGGCCGACTGCAGCGCCTCGACGGCGGCGGCCCGGTCGGTGATGTGGGGGAGCCTGCGGGCGGCGTCGGGGGAGAGGCGTACGACGACCTCGGCACGCAGGATCGAGCGGGCGAACTGCGCGGCCCGCTCCTCCCAGAAGCCGGGCAGATCGAAGGTTTCATCCCGGGTGAAGCCCTGATCGGAGACGGACACGGTGGCGAACCGGTCGATCCGGTACACCCGAAAGGACTTTCCGTCAGCGCGGGCGCACAGATACCAGACCCCCGCCTTGAGGACCAGACCGTACGGTTCCAGCCGCCGCTCGGCATCCCGGTAGCGGGCCATCACGACGCGGTCGCCCCACACCGCCTCGGCGATCTCCGGGAGCAGCTCCGGGGTCCGCGGCTCCTGGTACCAGCCGGGCGCGTCCAGATGGAACCGCTGGGCGGCCGTGTCGGACGCGTCCCGCAGCGACGGCAGCAGCGCGGCCGACACCTTCAACCGGGCCGCCGAACCAGCGTCCTCAAGCCCCATCTCGCGCAGGGCCCCCGGCACCCCTGACAGGAACAGCGCCTCCGCCTCGCTCCTGGCCAGACCCGTCAGCCGGGTCCGGTATCCGCCGATGAGCCGGTATCCGCCCGCCCGTCCCCGGTCCGCGTACACCGGCACCCCGGCCTCGGACAGCGCGAGCGCGTCACGGGTGATGGTCCGCTCGGAGACCTCCAGCTCCTGGGCGAGCTCGGCGGCGGTCATGGAAGGCCTCGACTGGAGCAGCAGGACCATCTTGATGAGACGGGCGGCACGCATGGCAGCCATTGTCGCGGGCCCCGGCACCATCGCGCCGGGACCCGCGACGCGTTCACAGGCCGTAGCGCTCGCGTGCTTCCTTCACCGCCGACGCGGAGACCTCACCACGGCGGGCGAGCTGCGCCAGGGCCGCGACCACCACCGACTCGGCGTCCACCCCGAAGTGGCGGCGGGCCGCCGCGCGCGTGTCGGACAGACCGAAGCCGTCCGCGCCCAGCGATGACCAGTCCTGTTCCACCCACTGCGCGATCTGGTCCGGGACCTGCCGCATGTAGTCGCTGACCGCGAGCACCGGGCCCTCGGCACCCTCCAGCGCCTGGCGGACGTACGGGATGCGCTCCTCGCCGCGCAGCAGCGCCGCGTCCGCCTCCAGCGCGTCGCGCCTGAGCTCGGTCCAGGACGTCGCGGACCAGACATCGGCCGTCACGTTCCAGTCGGCGGCGAGCAGCCGCTGCGCCTCCAGCGCCCAGTGGATCGCCGTACCGGACGCCAGCAGCTGGATACGCGGGTCGTCCGCCGCGCCCTCGCCCTCCCTGAAGCGGTACAGACCGCGCACGATGCCCTCGTCCACGCCTGCCCCCTCGGGCTTGGCGGGCTGCGGCATCGGCTCGTTGTAGACCGTCAGGTAGTAGAAGACATCCGGGTCCTCGTCCGGCCGGGCCTCGCCGTACATCCGGCGCAGACCGTCCTTGACGATGGCCGCGACCTCGTAGGCGAAGGCGGGGTCGTAGGTCAGCGCCGCGGGGTTCGTCGCCGCGATCATCGGCGAGTGGCCGTCGGCGTGCTGGAGGCCCTCGCCGGTCAGGGTCGTACGGCCGGCCGTGGCGCCGATCAGGAAGCCCTTGCCGAGCTGGTCGCCGAGCTGCCACATCTGGTCGGCGGTGCGCTGCCAGCCGAACATCGAGTAGAAGATGTAGAAGGGGATCATCGCCTCGCCGTGCGTGGCGTACGAGGTCGCCGCGGCGATGAAGTCGGCCATCGAGCCGGCCTCGGTGATGCCCTCGTTGAGGATCTGGCCGTTGGCCGCCTCGCGGTAGTACATCAGCTGGTCGCGGTCGACCGGCTCGTACGTCTGGCCCTTCGGCGAGTAGATGCCGAGCGACGGGAACAGCGACTCCATACCGAACGTACGGGCCTCGTCGGGGACGATCGGGACCCAGCGCCTGCCGGTTTCCTTGTCCCTGATCAGGTCCTTGATCAGCCGGACGAACGCCATCGTGGTGGCCACGGACTGGCTGCCGGAGCCCTTGTCGAACGCGGCGAACGCCTTGTCGGCAGGCGCGGGGAGCGGACCGACCGGGTGTACCCGGCGGGCCGGGGGGGGGGGGGGCCGCGGGGGGGGGGGCGGGGGGCGGGAGGGCGCCCCCCGGGGGGGGCCGCCCCCCGGGGCCGCAG
>NZ_JBHXFA010000201.1:0-6660 GCF_042724175.1 Streptomyces sp. NPDC127084 | reverse complement strand
CGAAAGACATCGGGGGGGCCACGGACGTGAGGCCGGAGACAGTGTCTCACGCGGCGAACGACGGGGCGGACGGGGCGGGGCGCGGCCCGCACGGGTGGACCCGGAGGGACGGGGCGGTGCCGCCGAGTGCCGCGCGGCGCTCCTGGAGGTAGCGCACCTCGGGGGCGTCCCCGCCCGGGTGGCCGTACGGCACCTGGCCGTCGGCGAACGCGGTGTCCGGGATCGGCAGGTCAAGCAGGTCCCGCATCGCCTTGAACTCGTCCACCGACAGCTTCTTCATCTGGTGGTTGGCGTTCTTGGACGCGAAGCCCTCGCCGAGGGTGTGGCCCTTGACCGTCTGGGCCAGCACCACCGTCGGGGCGCCCTTGTGCTCAAGGGCCGCCTTGTAGGCGGCGTACACCTTGCGCGGCTCATGGCCACCGCGCGAGAAATGGAAGCACTCGAGGATCTTGTCGTCGCTCAGCAGCTTCGCCATCTCGGCCAGCGCGGGGTCCTTGCCGAAGAAGTCCGCGCGGATATAGCCGGCGTCGCGGGTCTGGTACGTCTGCACCTGCGCGTCGGGGACCTCACGGAGGCGGCGCACCAGGGCGCCGGTGGTGTCGAGCCGGAACAGCTCGTCCCAGGCGTTGCCCCAGAGGGTCTTGACGACGTTCCAGCCGGCGCCGCGGAACTGGGCCTCCAGCTCCTGCACGATCTTGAAGTTGGCGCGGACCGGGCCGTCGAGGCGCTGGAGGTTGCAGTTGACGACGAAGGTCAGGTTGTCCAGACCTTCGCGACTGGCCAGCGCGAGCGCCGCGGTGGACTCGGGCTCGTCCATCTCGCCGTCGCCGAGGAAGGCCCAGACGTGGGAGGCGGAGACGTCCTTGATGCCGCGGTTGGTCAGGTAGCGGTTGAACCGCGCCTGGTAGATCGCCGAGAGCGGGCCGAGACCCATGGAAACGGTCGGGAACTCCCAGAGCCAGGGCAGCCGGCGGGGATGCGGATAGGACGGCAGGCCGTCGCCGCCGGACTCCTGGCGGAAGTTGTCCAGATGCGCCTCGGTGAGCCGGCCGTCGAGGAAGGCGCGGGCGTAGATACCGGGGGACGCGTGGCCCTGGATGTAGAGCTGGTCTCCGGAGCCGTCGCGCTCCTTGCCCCGGAAGAAGTGGTTGAAGCCGGTCTCGTAGAGCCAGGCGGCGGAGGCGAAGGTGGCGATATGCCCGCCGACACCGTGCTTGGCGCCACGGGTGACCATCGCCGCCGCGTTCCACCGGTTCCAGGCGGTGATCCGGCGCTCCATCTCCTCGTCACCGGCGACACCGGCCGGGGCGGGCTCGGCGGCGGTCGGGATGGTGTTGACGTAGTCCGTCTCCAGAAGCTTGGGCAGTCCGAGCCCGCTGACGCCCTCGGCGTGCTGGAGCGTCCGCCGCATCAGGTACGCGGCGCGATGCGGTCCGGCGGCCTTGGTGACGGCGTCGAGTGAGGCCGCCCATTCGGCGGTCTCCTCGGCATCGCGGTCCGGGAGCTGGTCGAGCTCGCTCGGAAGCAGCAGGTTGCCTACGGGGTCGGGCATGATCGCCGCCTTCCGGAGTGGGAGGGGGTGGTGAAGGGGCCTGTCTGGCAGGACGGGGCCGGGGACCGGGTGGGTCCGGGTCGACTCTAAGCCGACGATCGATGATCGATCAAAGTCTTGGGGGTGAAAAGTGGGGTTCGGCGCCAAAGTCGGCACACGGTGCCGCAAAGTCGTGCACTCCGTGCCGGTTTCCCTCACGGCGTTCCGCACCCCGGTGAGCCCCCGTTGCGCGGGGGGCGGGCGTGTTCGGTGTGCCGCACCCCGCACCCCGCACGGTGGGCCGGTGTGTCCGGCCTCAAACGCCGGCCGGGCTGGCGCTTCGGGGTTGCCGCAGCCGGTGAGCCCCGTTGCGCGGGGCTCGGGCGTGTCCGGTGTCCCCGCATGGTGGGCCGGTGTGTGTCCGGCCTCAAGCTCCCCCAGGCTTCGTCCGGAGGACCCCCAGATTTGTGGCGGCAGCGCCGTAAATCACACGGCCCCAACGACGCGCTCTCGGCGACGGGCAACCCCGACTACTCAGCCCGGCCGGCGTTTGAGGCCGGACACTCCGGGCACCGCTACGGGTGCGGTACACCGCGACACCCGGCCGCCCCGTGCGACGGGGCTCACCGGGGTGCGGCGACCCCGATATCCCTGCCCGGCCGGCGTTTGAGGCCGGGGACACACCGGCCCACCGTGCGGGGCGGGGGAACACCGCGACACCCCCGCGCCACGCGCAACGGGGGCACCACCGGGTGCGGAACACCGTGACACCCCGCGCCCCGCGCAGGGGACTCACCGGGGTGCGGCGACCGCGGGAGGGCGTTACGCGCGGGGGGCGCAGCCCAGGACGTGGGACTTGACGAGGGCACCGATCGACGGGTCGCGGCGGCGGAACGCCGCGACGAGGTCCGCGTGCTCCTCCGCGTACGACTTCTGCTTCGTCCCCAGCCAGCGGATCGACAGGGCGGTGAAGACCTCGATCCCCAGCCCCTCCCACGTGTGCAGCAGCACCCCGTTCCCCGCCGCCTTCACCAGCTCGCGGTGGAACGCCACGGTGTGCCGGACCTGCGCCGTCCCGTCCGCCGCGCGGTCCGCCTCGTAGAGGGCTGCCACATGCGGCTCCAGGGCCGAGCAGTCCGCCGCCAGCCGGTCCGCCGCGAGCTCCGCGGCGATCTGCTCCAGGCCGGCCCGGACGGGGTAGCTCTCCTCCAGGTCCGCGGCGGTCAGATTCCGTACCCGTACGCCCTTGTTGGGGGCGGATTCGATCAGGCGGAGCGACTCCAGTTCGCGGAGGGCCTCCCGTACCGGCGTCTGGCTGACGGCCAGTTCCGTCGCGATACGACGCTCGACGATCCGCTCGCCCGGCTTCCAGCGCCCGCTGACGATGCCCTCCACGATGTGCTCGCGGATCTGATCGCGAAGCGAGTGGACGACGGGGATGGTCATGGACCGCTCCTTCAAGAAGAGAAGACCCCTAGACAATACGGCGGTGCCCCTACCCGGGAGTACTTCCAGGCAGGGGCACCGCAGGTGAGGCTGGTTACAGCCCGAGCTCGACCTCGAACTCGCCGGCCTCCAGGATCGCCTTGACCGTCGTCAGGTAGCGGGCCGCGTCGGCACCGTCCACCAGGCGGTGGTCGTAGGACAGGGTCAGGTACGTCATGTCGCGGACGCCGATGACCGTGCCCTCCTCCGTCTCGATGACGGCCGGACGCTTCACCGTGGCACCGATGCCCAGGATGGCGACCTGGTTCGGCGGGACGATGATCGTGTCGAACAGCGCGCCGCGCGAACCGGTGTTGCTGATGGTGAAGGTCGCACCGGCCAGCTCATCCGGGGTGATCTTGTTGCCGCGGACCTTGTTCGCCAGGTCGGCCGTGGCCTTGGAGATGCCCGCCAGGTTGAGGTCACCCGCGCCCTTGATGACCGGGGTCATCAGGCCCTTCTCGGAGTCCACGGCGATGCCGATGTTCTCCGAGTCGAAGTAGGTGACGGTGCCTTCGTCCTCGTTGATCCGGGCGTTGACGACCGGGTGGGCCTTCAGCGCCTGGGCCGCCGCCTTCACGAAGAACGGCATCGGGGACAGCTTGACGCCCTCGCGGGCGGCGAACGAGTCCTTGGCCCGGTTGCGCAGCTTCATCAGCTTGGTGACGTCGACCTCGACGACCGAGGACAGCTGGGCCTGGCCGTGCAGCGCCTTCATCATGTTGTCGCCGATGACCTTGCGCATACGGGTCATCTTGACGGTCTGACCGCGCAGCGGGGAGACCTCGAGCGCCGGGGCCTTCCTGGCGGTGGACGGCGCTGCGGCAGCGGCCGGAGCCGGGGCGGCAGCGGCGGCCTTCGCGGCCTCGGCGGCGGCGATGACGTCCTGCTTGCGGATACGGCCACCGACGCCGGTGCCCTGGACCGCGGACAGGTCCACATCGTTCTCGGCGGCGAGCTTGCGTACCAGCGGGGTGACGTACGCGCCCTCGTCCGATGCCGTGGCAGCGGGGGCCGGGGCGGCAGCGGGAGCGGCGGGCGTCACCGGAGCCGGAGCCGCAGGAGCGGCCGGTGCCGCAGCGGCGGGCTGGGCCTGGACCGGAGCAGGCGCCGCTGCGGGGGCCGGGGCGGCCTGAGCCGGGGCCGGCTCGGGCGCGGCGGCCGGGGCCGGAGCCGCGGGTGCGGCAGGCGCGGCGGCCGGAGCGGCACCCGGGGCGCCGATCACGGCCAGCTTCGCGCCGACCTCGGCGGTCTCGTCCTCGCCGACCACGATCTCCAGCAGCACACCGGCGGCCGGGGCGGGGATCTCGGTGTCGACCTTGTCCGTGGAGACCTCGAGCAGCGGCTCGTCCTCGGCCACCTCCTCGCCGACCTGCTTCAGCCAGCGGGTGACGGTGCCCTCGGTGACCGACTCGCCCAGCGCTGGCAGTACGACGTCGGTACCGGAGGCGCCACCCCCCGAGGACACTGCGGGGGCCGGAGCGGCAGGAGCCTCGGCGGCGGGAGCCTCGGCGGCCGGGGCGGGAGCCGCCGGTGCCTCAGCGGCTGCCGGGACCTCGGCTGCGGCCGGGGCCGCGGCGGCGGCCGCAGCGCCCGAGCCGTCGTCGATGACGGCGAGTTCGGCGCCGACCTCGACGGTCTCGTCTTCGGCGACCTTGATGGACGCCAGCACACCGGAGGCCGGTGCGGGGATCTCCGTGTCGACCTTGTCGGTCGACACCTCAAGCAGCGGCTCGTCGGCCTCGACGCGCTCGCCCTCGGCCTTCAGCCAGCGGGTGACGGTGCCCTCGGTGACGCTCTCGCCGAGCGCCGGAAGGGTTACGGAAACCGGCATGGTTTCGGTTTCTCCTTACGAAATTGCGGTAGTGGTCGTCGCGCCCGTTGACTGGATCAGTCGTGGGAGTGGAGCGGCTTGCCGGCCAGGGCCAGGTGGGCCTCGCCGAGCGCCTCGTTCTGCGTCGGGTGCGCGTGGATGAGCTGCGCGACCTCGGCCGGCAGGGCCTCCCAGTTGTAGATCAGCTGAGCCTCGCCGACCTGCTCGCCCATACGGTCACCGACCATGTGGACGCCGACCACGGCGCCGTCCTTGACCTGGACGAGCTTGATCTCGCCCGCGGTCTTGAGGATCTTGCTCTTGCCGTTGCCCGCGAGGTTGTACTTCAGAGCGACGACCTTGTCCGCGCCGTAGACCTCCTTGGCCTTCGCCTCGGACAGGCCCACGGAGGCGACCTCCGGGTGGCAGTAGGTCACCTTCGGAACACCGTCGTAGTCGATCGGGACGGTCTTCATACCGGCCAGACGCTCCGCCACCAGGATGCCCTCGGCGAAGCCGACGTGCGCGAGCTGGAGGGTCGGGACCAGGTCACCGACGGCCGAGATGGTCGGCACGTTGGTACGCATGTACTCGTCCACCAGGACATAGCCGCGGTCCATCGCGACGCCCTGCTCCTCGTAACCCAGGCCCTGCGAGACCGGGCCGCGGCCGACGGCGACGAGCAGCACCTCGGCCTCGAAGGTCTTGCCGTCGGCGAGGGTGACCCGCACACCGTCCTCGGTGTACTCGGCCTTCTCGAAGAAGGTGCCGAGGTTGAACTTGATGCCGCGCTTGCGGAAGGCGCGCTCAAGAAGCTTCGAGCTGTTCTCGTCCTCGACCGGGACGAGGTGCTTCAGGGCCTCGACGATGGTGATGTCGGTGCCGAAGGACTTCCACGCGGAGGCGAACTCGACGCCGATGACGCCGCCGCCCAGCACGATCGCGGACTTCGGGACCCGGTCCAGCACCAGCGCGTGGTCGGAGGAGATGATGCGGTTGCCGTCGATGGTCAGGCCCGGCAGCGACTTCGGCACGGAGCCGGTGGCGAGCAGCACGTGGCGGCCCTGGACGCGCTGACCGTTCACATCCACCGAGGTGGGGGAGGACAGCCGGCCCTCGCCCTCGATGTAGGTGACCTTGCGGGAGGCGATCAGGCCCTGAAGACCCTTGTAGAGCCCGGAGATCACCTCGTCCTTGTACTTGTGGACGGCCGGGACGTCGATGCCGTCGAAGGTGGCCTTGACGCCGAACTGCTCGCTCTCGCGCGCCTGGTCGGCGATCTCGCCGGCGTGCAGCAGGGCCTTGGTGGGAATGCATCCACGGTGCAGGCAGGTGCCGCCGACCTTGTCCTTCTCGATCAGGGCGACGTCCAGGCCCAGCTGCGCTCCGCGCAGTGCCGCGGCGTAACCGCCGCTGCCGCCGCCGAGGATCACTAGGTCGAAAACGGTGCTGGCGTCGTTCGCCACGTCACGTCCTCCATGCATGTGCGCCGGGCGCCGGTCGTCATGACCGTGCGGCGGCTGGTGTTCGGCCGCTTTTCTTCGGCCCTGTGGTGGGGCCCTGTCCTGCCGAGAACCCATCTTCGCACTTGTCGAGGGCGGGCGGGACGCGGGGATGGGATCTGGGGCGGCGGCGCCGCCGTTCATGCACCTCTCCGGCCGGAGAGATCCGTCAAACGCTGAGAAACGCTGAGAAACGCTGAGAAACGCCGACGAATGCCTGGAAACGCTGATAACACTGACAATGCCGACAAACGCCGTGCCCGCCATGGTCGTGAGACGCAACAGCGATCCGGTGGCCCGTTTTCGTGTGCGGGGCGCCGGGCCGGGGG
>NZ_JBHXFA010000200.1:7250-10147 GCF_042724175.1 Streptomyces sp. NPDC127084 | reverse complement strand
CTAGACAGCTCCACTCCACAACCGGAGGCCTTCGTCGTCAGCCAGATTCAGACCGTGTCGTCGCACAAACTCGACCAACCTGCCTGGGCAGTACAACTAGGTGTACTGACCCTGAGCGTCGCTCACGCGGCGGATGGGCGGGGAACCCCCGTCCGCCGCTCCGGGGATAGCATGCGCACATACTGATCACCGGAGTCGGGAAGGGGCCGGGCCATGGCGGGAGAACCGCAAGCCGACTGCCTGTTCTGCAAGATCGCCGCGGGGGATGTGCCCGCCACCATCGTCCGCGAGACGGAGACGACCGTCGCCTTCCGCGACATCAACCCGCAGGCGCCGAGCCATGTGCTGGTGATCCCCCGGGTGCACTACCCGGACGCCGGCACGCTGGCCGCCGCCGAGCCCACCGTCGCCGCCGACATACTGCGGGAGGCGGCCGAGATCGCGGCCGACGAGAAGATCGACGGGACCGGTTTCCGTATCGTCTTCAACACCGGCTCCGGCGCCGGTCAGACCGTCTTCCACGCGCACGCCCACGTACTCGGCGGCCGTGGCCTCAACTGGCCTCCCGGCTAGCCGACGGGCGCGAAGCCACCCATGTCCGTACGCGAACTGGTCGTCCTCGGCACCGCCAGCCAGGTCCCCACCCGGCACCGCAACCACAACGGCTATCTGCTCCGCTGGGACGGCGAAGGCATCCTCTTCGACCCGGGCGAGGGCACCCAGCGGCAGATGCTGCGAGCCGGGGTGGCCGCGCACGACATCAACCGGATCTGCGTCACCCACTTCCACGGGGACCACTCGCTCGGCCTCGCCGGGGTGATCCAGCGCGTCAACCTCGACCAGGTCCCGCACCCGGTCACCGCGCACTACCCGGCGAGCGGGCAGCGCTTCTTCGAACGGCTCCGGTACGCCACCGCCTACCGCGAGACCGTCCGCGTCAACGAGCACCCGGTCGCCCACGACGGTGTGCTCGCCGCCACGCCCCCGTACACGCTCGAAGCGCGCAAGCTCTCCCACCCCGTGGAGTCCTTCGGCTACCGGCTCACGGAGCCGGACGGCCGCCGGATGCTCCCCGAACGGCTGGCCGCGCACGGCATCAAGGGCCCCGATGTGGGCCGCATCCAGCGCGAGGGCGCCCTGGGCGGGGTCGGCATCGAAGACGTGAGCGAGATACGCAGGGGACAGCGTTTCGCCTTCGTCATGGACACCCGCCTCTGCGAGGGTGCCTACGAACTCGCCGACGGCTGCGACATGCTCGTCATCGAGTCCACCTTCCTCGACGAGGACCGGCAACTCGCCACCGACCACGGCCACCTCACCGCGGGGCAGGCCGCGGCCGTGGCACGGGACGCGGGCGTACGGCACCTCGTGCTGACGCACTTCTCCCAGCGCTACAACGACCCAGGGGAGTTCGAACGGCAGGCCCGTGCGGCGGGCTTCGACGGTGAACTCTCCGTGGCCCAGGACCTCGTCCGCGTACCCCTGCCCAAACGCGCACCCTGAGCGAGCACCGATGCCAGCACTGCCCAAGGCCGAACTGCACCTCCACATCGAGGGCACCCTCGAACCCGAACTCGCCTTCGCCCTCGCCGAACGCAACGGGATCGAGCTCCCCTACGCCGGGACCGAAGACCTCCGCAAGGCGTACCTCTTCGCCGATCTCCAGTCCTTCCTCGACCTCTACTACGAGCTGATGGCGGTGCTGCGCACCGCCGAGGACTTCACCGAACTCGCCGACGCCTATCTCGCGCGGGCTGCCGCACAGGGCGTACGGCATGCGGAGATCTTCTTCGACCCGCAGGCGCACACCGCCCGCGGGGTTCCCATCGGCACAGTGGTCGAGGGGCTCGCCCACGCCCTCGACCGTGCCGAGGAGCGGCACGGCGTCTCCACCCAGCTGATCATGTGCTTTCTGCGCGACCAGTCCGCCGACTCCGCGATGGCCACGCTCGACGCCGCCAAGCCGTATCTCCACCACATCAGCGGAGTCGGGCTGGACTCGGCGGAGGCCGGCCATCCGCCCGCCGGGTTCCGCGAGGTCTACGCCGCCGCAGAGTCCCTCGGGCTGCGCAAGGTCGCCCACGCGGGGGAGGAGGGGCCGCCCGAGTACATCTGGGAGGCCCTCGACATCCTGGGTGTGGAGCGCGTCGACCACGGGTTGCGGGCGATGGAGGACCCGGCACTCGTGGAGCGGCTGGTACGGGATCGGATTCCGCTGACCGTGTGCCCGCTGTCGAATGTGCGGTTGCGCGCCGTGGACACCCTGGAGGATCATCCGCTGCGCGCGATGATGGACGCCGGTCTGCTGGTGACCGTCAACTCCGACGATCCCGCGTACTTCGGCGGCTATATCGGGGACACCTTCCACGCGGTACGCGAGGCCCTGGGCCTGGACCGGGAGCAGATGCGGCAGCTTGCGCGGAACTCGTTCGCGGCGTCCTTCCTGGAGCACGACGAGCCGCGGCGCAGGCGGTATCTGGACGCGGTGGACGCGTACGAGTTCGGTGGTTCCTGAGGCAGCACGTGAGCCCGGGACCCCCCCTCCAGGTCCCGGGCTCCGTTCCAGCGCTCCCTGAGGCTCAGCGGCTCAGGAGGCGAGGACCTTGGACGACCGGTCGCGGATGAGCAGGCGGTGCCGGGCCCCTACCGGCGCCGGGATCTCGGTGACCGGCTGTTCGTACGCGCCGGTCTGCGGGACAGGGGCGTCCGCCGGGGCCACTCCCGTCGTACCGGGCGCACCGGCCGCTCCTGCCGCCCCGGCGACGACGGCCGCCGGGGGGCCCCCGCGGCGGGGGGTGGGGCGGGTGGCCCGGGGGCGGGTGCCGCGCGCCCCGGCCCGGGGGGGTGGGTGGGGGAGGGGGGGGCGGGCCCCCCACCCCGGCGAACCCCGGGGCCGC
>NZ_JBHXFA010000200.1:595-7240 GCF_042724175.1 Streptomyces sp. NPDC127084 | reverse complement strand
GGGGCGGGCGGGGGGGTCTCTCGGGGGGGGCGGGGCGGCCGCGGCGCGCGCGCCCCGGGCGCGCGGGGCGGGGCGGGGGCCCCCCGCCGCGGCGGATGAGCGTCCGTGAGCCCGGGGCGCTGTTCCAGCTCGCCCGGGCACGTGGGTGAGTGAGCCGAAGGGGCGCGCGGCCCCCGAACCGGAGAACACGCGGAGGCCGCGAGGAACGAGCGGCCGAGCATGACCGGCCGTCGGCGCCCGCCGCGAGCGCCCCGGTGGTGGTTCCCCCGCCGAAGGCAGGGAGCGTGAACCGAGCCCTGACAAGAAGGGGGCGGCCGGAGGTGTGCAGGGCCACCGCCGACATCGGGACCGCCACCAGCAGCAGTACCGCGCACAGCACCAGGCCCATCACCGGGTATCCGGCCCGTGCAGACAGCAGGCTGCCGGTCATCGGGCCGCAGGCCACACCCAGCGACGACGCGGCGCCCACCAGGACGGCCCACCTGCCGCGCGGGTCGAGCGAGGCGGCGAGGCCGAGCAGATAGGACAGGACCACCGGGTAGAAGAGGTTCCACAGCACCTCCCCGGTGGCGAAGCCCAGCAGGCCACGGGCCGACGAAGTCACCACGACGCAGCCGCCGATCAGCGCCGTGCCGACCCCGATCGGTATCGCCCGGCCGAGCCGGGAGCCGATCGCACCGGCGCCGATGACGCCCACCAGTCCCGCGCCCAGGGCCACCGCGAACACCGCGCCCACGGTGACCTCGCTCAGCCCGGCCTGGGTGGTGCCGATCCGGCCGCTGACCCCCCACAGGGCGTTCTGGGCCAGCGACCAGAACAGAAGCGCGCCCGCGAGCACCAAGCCGGAGCGGCGGCGCGGCAGCGGGGTCCGTGAGTCGAACGGGACCGCGGCGGAGCCCCCCGGCGCCGCCACCGCCCCGGTCCCGGCGCCGGCCCCCGACAGCCGTTCGGTCGCCGGCCAGACCAGTACCGCCACCAGGGCCAGCGCGGCGAACGGCACCGCATGGCCACCACCGAGCCGCGGAATCGTGAGATACAGCGCCCCCGCGGTCGCCGAGACAGACAGCAGCCCGAGCGAGGAGGCCCGGTGCGGATCGCGCCGCGCGGCGATGCCCGCCGCGGCCACCGCCGTCGCCGTACCCGAGCCGAGACCGCCGACGGCCGCACCCGCGATCACCAGCGGGACGTACGAGGTGAGAGCGGCGGCGCCGTAGCCGCCGAAGGCCAGCAGCAGCCCAAGCCGGGCCAGCCGCCGCTGCCCGTGGCGGTCGACACGGGACGCCAGCGCGAAACCGGCGATGGCGGAGTGGAGCAGCAGCGTGGAGCCCACCAGACCGGCCTCGGCGGAGCTGAGGCCGAGCCCGGTGGAAAGGCGTCCGACGACGGTCGGCAGGAGGTACGAGGCGAGGTAGCCGGCGTTGAACACGGCGACCAGGGGCCACGCGGCGCGCGGGCGCGAAGACATGGGCGTTCCCGGAACAGGGCAGGGCGAAGCAGGGGGTCAAAGAAGGGGGAGGCGCCCGGTGTTGCACAGGAACGTGGGGCAGCGGGGCAATTTGTATCAAGTGTGCCCGGGCCCGGAGAAGGTGGGATGGTGTGAAGCGGGACACATTCGGTTTGGGTGGGAACCCCGGGGGTAAACGCGCCCGGCCCAGTGGCCGTGTTCGTGTCCGTGTCCGTGGTCTCGGATCAGGCACACTGGGCAGAATCCCGCAGATCCCCCGCATTCCACCGTATCGCCGTGCACCGCACCCCCGGGAGGCGCCGTGATCACGCCCGACGGAGACCTGCACCACCTGCAACACGGCTTCGCCGCGCTCCCGTTGGACGAGCAAGTCGACCCGCTGCGGCACCTCCGCGCGGACGGCGATCCCCGCTGCGACGTGTTCCTGACCGGCACGGTCTTCCTGGACATCATCTTCACCGGCCTGGACAGCGCCCCCGTCCGGGGCACCGAGTCCTGGGCCCGGGGCATGGGATCGAGCCCCGGCGGTGTCGCCAACATGGCCACCGCCCTCGCCCGTCTCGGGCTGTGCACCTCGCTCGCGGCGGCCTTCGGCGACGACCACTACGGCGACTACTGCTGGGACGCGCTCGAACAGGGTGAGGGCATCGACCTCTCGATGTCGCGCACCATCCCCGGCTGGCACTCCCCGGTCACCGTCTCCATGGCCTACGAGGGCGAGCGGACGATGATCTCGCACGGTCATGAGGCACCGCCGTACGGCGACGGCACCGGTGAGCGCGGCGTGGACCGTGCGGAGGGCGTCCCCCCGGCCCGGGGATTTCCCCCCGCCCACCCGGTGCCCCCACGGGCACGGGCTGCCGTCGCATCCCTCGTACCCGGCCGCCCGGAGGGCTGGATCGCCGACGCCGCCGCCCGGGGCGCCCGGATCTTCGCCGACGTCGGCTGGGACGAGACCGGCCGCTGGGACCTCGCGGCACTCCCCGGGCTCGACCGGTGCGAGGCGTTCCTGCCCAACGCCGAGGAGGCGATGCGCTACACCCGCACCGAGTGTCCGCGCGCCGCCGCCCGGGCGCTCGCCGAGAAGGTGCCGGTCGCCGTGGTCACCCTCGGCGCGGACGGCGCCGTGGCCGTCGACGGAGGGTCGGGGGAGACCGCCGAGGTCCCGGCGATCGAGGTCGAGGCGCTGGACCCGACGGGCGCGGGCGATGTCTTCGTGGCCGGCTTCGTCACCGGCACCCTGGCCGGCTGGCCGCTGGCCGACCGACTGGCCTTCGCCGGGTTGACGGCCGCACTGTCGGTGCAGGAGTTCGGCGGGTCGCTCTCCGCACCCGGCTGGTCCGAGCTGGCCGCCTGGTGGCAGCGCGTACAGGGCTGGGTCGGCCAGGAACCGGAGGCGCTGGCCCGCTACGCCTTCCTCGGCAGGCTGCTGGACCGGCTGCTGCCCCGGGCCTCCCGCCCCTGGCCGCGAGCGCGGGCGGTGCCCACGATCGGCTTCCGCCGTTCACCGTGAGGTCCCGTGCCTTGTGCTGTGCCTGTGCCCTGTACCTGTGCCCTGTACCTGTGCTCCACGCGAGGTCCGCGCGTTCCCTGTGAGGCCCGGGTGAAAAACGCTTCGGCGGTGTCAGCGCGGGGTCGTACGCTTGTATCCAGAGGTTGTCGAGCAGCGAGAACCCCGCAACGGGAGGTATGCGCAGGCCACAGAGCCGGCCCATGACTCAGACACCCACAACCCAGAACACCCCCCGGCGGCCCGAGCGCCCCGAGGGGAACCCTGCGGGGCAGGCACGAGCCCAGTTCACCGTCCCTGCGAAGCATCCGATGGTGACGGTTCTCGGTTCGGGTGACGCCCTGCTGCGCGTGATCGAGAGGGCCTTCCCCGGGGCCGATATCCATGTCCGGGGCAATGAAGTCAGTGCGGTGGGGGATGAGCGGGAAGTCGCCCTGATCCAGCGCCTGTTCGACGAGATGATGCTGGTGCTCCGCACCGGGCAGCCGATGACGGAGGACGCGGTGGAACGCTCGATCGCCATGCTCAGGGCGAGCGAGAACGGCGAAGGTCCGGACGAGACCCCGGCCGAGGTGCTCACACAGAACATCCTCTCCAGCCGTGGTCGCACCATCCGCCCCAAGACCCTCAACCAGAAGCGCTACGTCGACGCCATCGACAAGCACACCGTCGTCTTCGGCATCGGCCCGGCGGGCACCGGCAAGACCTATCTGGCCATGGCCAAGGCGGTCCAGGCGCTCCAGTCCAAGCAGGTCAACCGGATCATCCTGACCCGGCCCGCGGTGGAGGCGGGGGAGCGGCTCGGCTTCCTGCCCGGCACGCTCTACGAGAAGATCGACCCGTATCTGCGCCCGCTGTACGACGCGCTGCACGACATGATCGACCCCGATTCGATCCCGCGCCTGATGGCCGCGGGCACGATCGAGGTCGCGCCGCTGGCGTATATGCGCGGTCGTACGCTCAATGACGCCTTCATCATCCTGGACGAGGCCCAGAACACGAGCCCCGAGCAGATGAAGATGTTCCTGACCCGCCTCGGCTTCGATTCGAAGATCGTCATCACCGGTGACATCACCCAGGTCGACCTGCCCGGCGGGACCAAGAGCGGTCTGCGTCAGGTCCGGGAAATCCTGGACGGGGTCCCCGATGTGCACTTCTCCATGCTGACGTCGCAGGATGTCGTCCGGCACAAGCTCGTCGGCCGTATCGTCGACGCGTACGAGCGGTACGACAGCCGTGACGGCACCCACCACGCCACCCACGGCTCAAGCGCCGGCCACGGCACCCACGGCACCAGCGGCTCCCACGGGAAGTGAACCGATCAGCACCATGTCGATCGACGTCAACAACGAGTCCGGCACAGAGGTCGACGAAGAGGCGATCCTCGACATCGCCCGCTACGCCCTCGCGCGGATGCGTATCCACCCGCTCTCCGAACTCTCGGTGATCGTCGTGGACGCCGAAGCCATGGAGCAGCTCCACATCCAGTGGATGGACCTGCCCGGGCCGACCGATGTCATGTCGTTCCCGATGGACGAGCTGCGTCCGCCGGCGAAGGACTCCGACGAGCCTCCGCAGGGGCTGCTCGGCGACATCGTGCTCTGCCCCGAGGTCGCCCTCAAGCAGGGCGAGGAAGCCCCGACGCAGCACTCCATGGACGAGGAGCTCCAGCTCCTCACCGTCCACGGAGTGCTGCATCTCCTCGGCTACGACCACGAGGAGCCGGACGAGCGCGCCGAGATGTTCGGCCTGCAGGCGGCGATCGTGGACGGCTGGCGTGCGGAGAAGGGCCTGACAGGCCCCTCCCCGGCACCGACCGTCTCATGAGACCGGTCCACAACGGCGGCGCCGCTCCCACGCGCGGCGCCGTTCACCGTGTCCACCGTGTCATCGCCCACCGTGCCCATCACGTACGCGCACATCGACCGGACGGGTCCGCCTCATGAGTGCCCAGCTGATCGCCGGTGCGATCCTGCTCGTCGTCGTCGCCTGGCTCGCCGCCTGCGCCGAGGCGGGCATCGCCCGGGTCTCCGGCTTCCGCGCCGCCGAGGCCCAGCGCGCGGGGCGGCGCGGAGCCGACAAGCTGGTCCAGGTGGCGTCCGACCCCACCCGCTATCTCAACGTCGCCCTGCTGGTGCGGGTGGCCTGCGAGATGGCGGCAGGCGCTCTGGTCACCTACGCCTGCCTCCAGGAGTTCCCCGCGACCTGGGAGGCGCTGGCCGTCGCCATCGGCGTCATGGTGCTCGTCTCCTATGTCGCCGTCGGCGTCTCGCCGCGCACCATCGGCCGCCAGCACCCGCTGAACACGGCCACCGCCGCCGCGTACGTCCTGCTGCCGCTGGCTCGCGTCATGGGCCCCGTCCCGCAGCTGCTGATCCTCATCGGCAACGCCCTCACCCCCGGCAAGGGCTTCCGCAAGGGCCCGTTCGCCAGTGAGGCGGAACTGCGCGCCATGGTGGACCTCGCCGAGCAGGAGTCGCTGATCGAGGCCGAGGAGCGCAAGATGGTGCACTCCGTCTTCGAGCTCGGCGACACGCTCGTACGCGAGGTCATGGTCCCGCGCACCGACCTGATCTGCATCGAGCGCTACAAGACCATCCGCCAGGCGCTGACCCTGGCGCTGCGTTCGGGCTTCTCCCGGATCCCGGTGACCGGTGAGAACGAGGACGACATCGTCGGGATCGTGTACCTCAAGGACCTGGTCCGCAAGACGCATATCAACCGCGACGCCGAGGCCGAGCTGGTCTCCACGGCGATGCGGCCCGCGGCCTTCGTGCCCGACACCAAGAACGCCGGTGATCTGCTGCGTGAGATGCAGCGGGAGCGCAACCACGTGGCCGTCGTGATCGACGAGTACGGCGGCACGGCGGGGATCGTCACCATCGAGGACATCCTTGAGGAGATCGTCGGTGAGATCACCGACGAGTACGACCGCGAGCTGCCGCCTGTGGAGGAGCTCGGGGACTCCCGCTACCGGGTCACCGCCCGGCTCGACATCGGGGACCTCGGCGAGCTGTTCGGGTTCGAGGAGTTCGACGACGAGGACGTGGAGACGGTCGGTGGGCTGCTGGCCAAGTCCCTCGGACGGGTCCCGATCGCCGGGGCGACCGCGATGGTGGAGCTTCCGGACGGGCGCGTCCTGCGGCTGACGGCCGAGTCGCCCGCAGGACGGCGGAACAGGATCGTCACCGTTCTGGTGGAGCCATCGGAACCGGCAGGGACGGCGGGGAGCTGACGCGTGACCGACCGGATGACCGCGGAGCGGCTTCGTGCCTGCTGCCTGGAGCAGAACGCGGCGGTGGAGGACTTCCCCTTCACGCCGGAGGTCTCCGTCTTCAAGGTGGCCGGGAAGATGTTCGCCCTCAGCGACCTCGGGTCCACCCCGCTGAAGGTGTCGCTGAAGTGCGATCCGGACGAAGCGGTGCGGTTGCGCGCCGAGTACCCGGCGATCGTGCCGGGCTGGCATCTGAACAAGCGGCACTGGAACACGGTCACGGTGGCGGAGCTCCCGGACCGTATGGTCCGGGAGCTCATCGAGGACTCGTACGACCTGGTCGTGGGGGGGGGGGGGGGGGGGGCCCCGCGGCGCCCCCCCCCCCCCCCGCCCGGCAACGAACCAACACGCGGCGGACACCCACCCCCCCCCCCCCCCCCCCCCCCCCCCACCCCC
>NZ_JBHXFA010000200.1:0-585 GCF_042724175.1 Streptomyces sp. NPDC127084 | reverse complement strand
TCTCGGTCTGTGACACTGGTGCTGGGGGGGGGTGCCCCGGGAGTTTTTGGTGGGGGATATAATGGTGGAATGTTCCGAGTTGGTGGTGGCGGGTGTGCCTAACCCCGCGCGGCTCCGGCTCGACCGGCCCTGACCGACTCTCTGACCGACCGGTCGTCACCGCCCGCGTCCGCGCAGGCCCACCGCCGTCAGCAGGGCCGCCGCCACCACGATCGCGGCGTCGATGGCCAGCACGGCCCGCACCCCTTCGTACAGCCCGCCGTCCCAGGTGGTCGCCAGCACCCGCAAGTGCTGGACTCGGTGGGCCGCGTGCTGCGGCTGAGCAGTGCGGAGCGCCGCCACCTCTACGCGCTCGCGGGGCTCAACCCGCCGCCCGCCGAGGTCGATCCGGCCGAACGGCACGGCAACTGCGAGGGGATGCGACGGCTGATCGACGCCTGGATGCCGCGCGCGGGGGTGCCGCGGTGTTCCGCACCCCGTAGCGGTGCCCGGTGTGTCCGGCCTCAATCGCCGGCCGGGCTTGGGTTTCATGGGCTGGGCCGGATACGAGCCCCGGAGCGGCCCCAACGGCACGCTCCCGGCGAC